>CAZFQD010000074.1:0-11089 GCA_964520885.1 uncultured Oscillospiraceae bacterium
TCAAGGGATTGGCAGGCTTTTTTCTTTTACAAGTGTCAAAGATGGGATTATAACAACACTTTATTCATTTTACAAGTGTTTTTTTAAGATTATTAAAAAAATCATTATAAAGTAAAGCAAATTGTATATAAAAAAAGCAAATAAATAATATGTTGATTTGTTTAAAAAAATGTATTATAATTAAAATAGTTTTTTAATTTGTTTAAGCAAGCATTAATTAAGGTTAAACGGCGATGATAGGCAGGCCCTGTGCAGCTAATGGTTGTGAACTATGTCAGGCGGGGAACCGAGCAGCATTAAGCAAATGCGTTAGAGTGCCATAGGTCTACCTGCCTTGAGCCTAAACAAAAACAAAGAACAATTAACAATTTTGCTTGAAATGCTTTGCATTTCTTTTGATTAATATAGTCGCCAAAGGCGACAATCCTTAATTGTTCATTGTTCGCTGTTCATTGTAAAAGGAGGTCTTTTTATGTATCAAGCCTTATATAGAAAATATCGTCCTTTGTTTTTTTCAGATATGGTAGGGCAAGAGCATATTACTACCACCTTAAAAAATGAAGTTAATGAAAATAAAACGGGACATGCTTATTTATTTATCGGCACACGGGGAACAGGTAAAACTTCCTGTGCAAAAATTCTTGCAAAGGCTGTAAATTGCCTAAATCCCACAAATGGAGACCCATGTAATAATTGCGATATATGTATTGGAATTAATAATGGAAGCATTTTAGATGTAATTGAAATAGATGGTGCAAGTTACAATAAGGTTGATGATATTCGTGAACTGCGTGAAGAGGTTGTGTATGTTCCTACACAAACTAAAAAAAAGGTGTACATAATTGATGAGGTTCATATGCTTTCAACTCCAGCTTTTAATGCTCTTTTAAAAACATTAGAAGAACCTCCGCCTCATATTATTTTTATTTTTGCCACTACTGAAATATACAAGGTGTTGCCTACTATTATATCTCGTTGCCAACGCTTTGATTTTAAAAGAATTCCCATTTCATTAATTGTCCAAAGATTAGAAAAGGTTTGCGATAAGGAAAAAATTGAATATGACAAAGATGCCCTTTCTATTATTGCAAGATTTGCAGATGGTTCAATGAGAGATGGGTTATCCTTACTTGACAAATGTGCAGGAGTTGGCAAAAAAGTTTCCATAGAACAAGTTTTAAATAGCACAGGTAGTTCAGGAAAGGATAACGCACTTAACATTATTAAATCGATTGCAGAGTGCAACATTAATGATTGTTTAAATGAAGTGGCATATTTATATTCTAATTCTAAGGATATGTCAAGACTTTGCGAGGAATTATTAAGTATTTTTAGAGACATTATAATTAATAAAACTGTAACTAACCCAAAAGAAATACTTGAATACACGCAAAAAGAAATTGACCAATTAACTGGGATATCAAATAGTTTTAAGTTAGAAAGGGTTTTATACTGCATAAACACTATTTCAGATACAATAAATATAATGCCAAGAAGTGCTAATAAAAGAGTTGAGGTTGAAATTGCACTTATCAGGCTTTGCGATAGTAAACTTAGCGATAGTAATAATGCGATACTTTCAAGATTAGTAGAATTAGAGGCAAAAATCAAATCTGGTGCTTTTACAAAAAGCCAAGTAAAAAATCAAGAAATAATTCCAACAACAATTGAAAATCCAAAACCAAAGTCAAAAGAGAAAACGCAAATACAAACTAATTCTCCTCAAATCAATGCTGATTTTTGGGCTGAGGTGCTTGAAAGCATTAAGGCTTTAAACATTATGCACTGGTCATTATTAAAAAGTTCTAATGCAAAAACTGGGGATAATAATTTATATATTTATACAGAAAATTCAGTTGCTAATGATACTTTTAATAATGAAACAGAGAAAAATGTAATTGCTCAAGCAGTATTTAATATAACAGGGGAAAAATATATAATCAAATTTAATATGATTAACCAAAAAGAAGAAAAAGCAGATGATTTTGATTTATTTTTATATGAAAATTCAGATAAAATTGAAATGATTTAATTGGAGGATAAAATAAATGAAAGTAAGGGTTCCAAAGGACTTTGGTGGAGGCGGTAACCAACAGCAATTAATGCAAAAGTTTAATAAAATGCAAGAGGATGTAGCTAAAAAAACAGAAGAAATTGAAGCAATGGAGTTTGAAACTTCATCCGGCGGTGGAGTTGTTAAGGTTGTAATTTCCGGCAAAAAAGAAATAAAGAAAATAGATATATCCAAAGATATAGTTGATATTGACGATTTGGAAATGCTCTCAGATATGATTTGTGCCGCTGTTAATGAGGCTATTTCGTTAGTTGAAAATACTATGACTGAGGAATTAGGCAAAATAACAAGTGGGATGAATTTGCCAAACATTCCGGGACTTATTTAAGTTGAAAGTGGAAAGTTTAGTTTTAGTGTGAAGTTTGAAGAGCGAAGAGTGGAGTTTAATGTCATTGCGAGTGAAACGAAGCAATCTCATCTAATTAAAGAAAATAGCTTTGATACCTTAATTGTTCATTGTTCGATGTTCATTGTTAATTTTTAAAGCGAGGTATTATAGTGCAGTATTTAGTAACACCATTAGCAAAATTAGTAGAACAATTTGAAAAACTACCCGGCATTGGGAGAAAGACAGCACAAAGGCTTGCTTTCTTTGTATTAGCAATGTCAAAAGAGGATGCCAATGAATTTGCCAACATTATTGTTGAGGCCAAGGACAAAATTAGTTATTGCAAAATTTGCTGTGATTTAACAGATGATGAGATTTGCTCCATTTGCAAAAATGACAAAAGAGATAATTCAATTATTTGTGTTGTTGAAGATTCAAGAGAAGTTGTCGCTTTTGAAAAAACGAGAGAATATAAAGGTAAATATCATATTTTGCACGGTGCTATTTCTCCTATGGATGGAATTGGTCCAGAACAATTAAAAATTAAAGAGCTTTTAGATAGAGTTTATAATGAAGATATAAAAGAAGTTATTATGGCTACTAATCCCAATATTGAGGGAGATGCCACAGCAATGTATATTTCAAGATTAATTAAGCCTCAAGGAGTAAAGGTTACAAGATTAGCCTTAGGTGTTCCGGTTGGAGGCGACCTTGAATATGCCGATGAAGTTACTTTAATGAGGGCAATTGAGGGAAGAAGAGAAATTTAATATTTTGATAAAAAATTGGAATAATATTATTATTAAAACGAACGAGGAGGAAAAGTATGAAAAAGTCAGCCTTAGTAATATGTCTAATTCTTTTGATGGTTTTTTTAAGTTGTTGTGCAAATAATAATGTTGAAAATTCCAGCCAAATTAATTCGCAAAATTCTAATACCATACTCACAATCAAGGACTATTTTAACTATGTTTCAAACACAAAATATGTTTATGAGGGACAAGGAAATGAATACGCATCATATACAGTATTTGTAGATTATATTGATAATAACCGTGTTCAGATTAGGACTAATAATGGTGGGACAGAATTGGTGAATGTTTTAGAAAATAAAAATGGCGTGCTTGCTGTTGTGCTATCAAGAGGCGAATGTTATTATAGAGAGAATTTAACTGGAAGTCCTATTGAAAACGAGGAAATTCTTTTAAAAGAACCGCTTGTAAAAGGGACCGAATGGACATTGTCTGACAATAGAAAGCGATATATTTCAAATGTAAATATTGATATTACAACTCCAATGGGCAAGTATAAAGCAATTGAAGTTACTACCGAGGGGAATCAAGATAAAACTTTAGATTATTATGCTAAAAATATTGGTTTAATTAAATCAGTTTTTGTTTCGGGCGATAATGAAATATCTTCTACTTTAATAAAAATCCAAAGCAATACTCCATTAATTCAAAACATTAAATTTTATTATCCAAATGTATTTGAAGATAAGATATATTTTACAAACAAACAAATTTCATTTAATACTAACGATATTACAAAAATAATAATAGAAAATGCTTTTAAGGATTTGACCAATGAAAAATTTGGAAAAGTATTAAGCACAAATGCAAAAATAAAAAGTCTTTATCTAAATAAGGACAATAAAGTTTATATTGATTTTACTAAAGAATTAATTAGTGAAATGAATGCGGGCAGTGGCTATGAAAGTATGATTTTACAAAGCATTACAAATACTTTGGGGCAATATTATGGTGTTGATAAGGTTTATTTAACGGTTGAGGGTAGTGAATATTCTTCCGGTCATATATTAATGAATAAGGGTGAATTTTTCACAGTGAATTTACAAAACTGTTTTGAACTAAAATAAACTATCTAAAATAGTATTAGCAGTGTCGCCCTAAGGCATATCCCGCCGAAGGATATCAATAATGGAAAGTGAAATAATAAAAATTATAAAATACTTGATTTTTATTAAAATCTCGGTTATAATAAAATCATACTTTATATTTAACGGAGTGATTTTATGTATATAAACAGAGATTTGGAAAAAATTGTTCTAAGAACAAGTTTAGCCTTTCCTGTTGTGCTTATTACCGGACCACGGCAAGTTGGTAAAACAACTATGCTTGAAAAGTTAGCTGAAAAAGAGAGAAAATATGTAACACTTGATAATCCAATAGCAAGAGAAATTGCTGTAAATGACCCTGCACTTTTTATGCAAAGGTATGCTCCGCCTGTAATAATAGATGAAATACAATATGCACCGGAACTTTTCCCATATATTAAAATGTATGTTGATGAACACAAAAACAAAGGCGACTTTTGGCTAACAGGTTCACAGATGTTTCATCTTATGAAAAATGTTAGCGAGAGCCTTGCCGGACGAGTTGGTGTTATTAATATGCAAGGGTTATCAACAAGTGAAATTAATGGGAGTAAAAGCACTCCTTACAAAACAGATTTTAAATTCTTATTTGAAAAAATAGATACTTCAAATAAACAGGGTTTAAAAGAAATATATAGTAGAATTTTTAAAGGTTCAATGCCAGCACTGTATGAAACCGAGCAGGATACCGAGATGTTTTATTATTCTTATGTAAATACTTATTTACAAAGAGATATTAAGGACTTAACACAGGTTGGCGATGAACTTGCATTTTTGCGTTTTATGACTTGTTGTGCGGCAAGAACAAGCCAAATGGTAAATTATGCTGATATGGCAAAGGATGTTGGTATTAGTCCCCCAACTGCAAAGCAATGGCTTTCTATTTTGGTGTCGTCCGGAATAGCAACATTGGTAGAGCCATATTTTAATAATGCTTTAAAACGAATAATTAAATCCCCTAATTTGTACTTTTTAGATACAGGACTATGTGCATATCTAACTCGCTGGACAAGCAGTGAAACTATAGAGGTATCGGCTATGTCAGGAGCATTTTTTGAAACTTATGTGGTTAGTGAAATTATTAAAAGCTATTATAATGCAGGTAAACGACCTCCAATATTTTATTATAGAGATACAGATAATAAAGAAATAGACTTAATTATAGAACAGAATAACATTTTATATCCAATTGAAATCAAAAAAAGCGGAAATCCAAAAAAAGATGCAATAAAGCATTTTGGAGTGCTTGAAAGAACAGGGAAAGAGATTGGAACAGGAAATGTAATATGCTTTTGCAGTGATGTTATTCCTATTGATAAGAATAATTATTTTGTGCCTGTGTGGTTAATTTAAAATTAATACAAAACTAACTACTAAAAGGAGGCAATTCTTTGATAATATTAGCAATTGAAACCTCTTGTGATGAAACGGCAGCTGCTGTTGTTGAAAATGGAACCAATGTTTTATCTAATATAGTTTTATCACAAGTGGATGCCCACAGGCAATTTGGCGGAGTAGTGCCTGAAATTGCTTCACGAATGCATATAGAAAATATTAGCCTCGTTGTAGAGCATTCACTAAACGAGGCTAATTTATGTTATTCAGATTTAGATGCTGTTGCAGTAACTTATGCACCCGGTTTAATTGGTGCGTTATTAACGGGAATAGGCTTTGCTAAAGGTCTTTGCCTTTCTTTAAAAAAACCTTTGATACCTGTTCATCATATTAAGGCACATATTGCCGCAAATTATATAGAGCATAAAAATTTAAAACCTCCCTTTATTTGCCTTGTGGCTTCGGGAGGTCATTCTCATATTATTAAGGTTAAAGATTATACCGAATTTGAAGTCTTAGGAGCAACAAAAGATGATGCCGCAGGAGAAGCCTTTGATAAAATTGCAAGAGTTTTAGGCTTACCTTATCCCGGTGGAATAGAAATAGATAAATTATCAAAATTAGGAAATGAGAATTCTATTAAATTCCCAAGAGTTACCTTCTCTAATTCGCCTTATGATTTTAGTTTTTCAGGAGTGAAAACTTCAGTTATTAATTTCGTTCATAATTCTACACAAAAAGGAATAGAATTAAATATAGCTGATATTGCCGCCTCATTTAATAAGACAGTTTGCGAAACTTTAGCAGATAAATTGTTATTAGCGGTAAAAAATAATGCCTATTCAGAGGTTGTTATTGCAGGTGGCGTATCAGCTAATTCCTATCTGAGAGAATACTTAAAAAAATCCTGTGAAAAAGAGAAATTAAAGTTATATATGCCAAGTCTTTCACTATGTGGGGATAATGCCGTAATGGTTGGAACACAAGGTTATTACGAGTATTTAGATGGGCATATTGCAAAAAGTGATTTGAATGGTTATGCAACAATGGATTTAGAACAAATTTTCGTTTAATACAATAAAAAATTGAAGGAAATTCATCATAAATTGCAGGCTTAATATTAGAAATTAATTTGTTTATGTAAACTAAAAAATTAAAGTGCGAACATTGTTAAATACATTTTGAGAGTTTGGGAATAATTGTAAATTAACTGAAATATCATTGAAATATCAAATACTTCTACCTGTGGAAAACCCTGTGGAAACTGTTTATTACTTTTTATTACAATAATATTATATCAAAGTTATGTTAATTGATTTAGTATTATCAAAAAAAATTAAAATTGCATTTTTTGTGTCAAAATGTAGGATGTATTTTTATACATTCTTACATTGTTTGGACTTATTCAAACCTATCCCATTTTGCATGTCAATTCTTTTCCCGCTAAAATATGAAAATGAATATGAGCAACAGATTGTTTAGCATTTTTTCCACAATTTGAAACAACTCTAAAGCCATCCTTTAAATCTAATTGCTTTGAAAGTTTAGAAATAACTTCAAATACTTTAGAAATACCTTCGCTATTTTCACTTGTTACTTGCTCTAAAGAAGCAATATGAATTTTAGGCACAACTAATAAATGAACTGGTGCATTTGGATTAATGTCGTTAAATACAATTATACTTTCATCCTCGTAAATAATACTTGCCGGAATTTCCTTTTTAATAATTTTACAAAAAATACAATCCAAAATAAATACTCCTTTCAAAATCGAAATAAAGGTTAAGGGAAAAGCAAACTTTGTTTGCTGTTAATTGCTTTTACTCTTGCTCATCAAGCGAAAGAGAAAAGCCATCAATAAACTCATCCATAAATATTTTTACCTCAGGCAAATCAATTAAATTTATTTTTTTCTCAATTGATTTTAATGCCTTTGAAAATTCTTTATTGCCCGCCCTTAGTTCCTCTAAGCATTTTATATAGGCAGATATAGTATCAGCGGCTTTTACTAATTTCCAAAGATATATTTCATCATTATTTTGATAAAAAATATCTCTATATGCGTCTTTCAATTTATCTGGGAGCATTGAAATTAGTTTATCTTTTGCCACATTTTCCACCTTGTCATAAGCGTTCTTAATTTCATCAGAAAAATACTTTACAGGGGTGGGCATATCTCCTGTTATTATTTCGCTTGCATCATGAAAAATAGCTATAACTGCCACTCTTTCGGCATTTAAATTATTATTTAAATATTCGTTGCTAATTAGCACTAAACTATGAGCAATTATAGCTGTTTGCAAGGAATGTTCGCTAATATTTTCCGGCAATGTGTTTCGCATTAATCCCCAACGATTAATGTATTTCATTCTTGAAATAAATGCGTAAAAATTACTGCTCAAATTTTATTACCTCCTAAATTAATTTAAAATTACATCTACATCGTTTTGAACGCCCGTAATTTCAATTAACACTTTATTTGGCAAGCAAGCAATTACCTGCCCTGCTTTTGAAATAAAACCAGTATTAACACAAATTTTATCAGGGCAATCGGCTTCTATTATGCGAATTTTCTTATCTTTTATTTCAAAAGAATATTTTTTTAATTCATCAATAGTAAATGTGGAATTTTTGGCATTAGCTAAATCAATTTCTTTTATAATTTTGCCGTCCACTGTAATAGTAACTGTTGTTGGCACTTGCTTAGGCAGAATATAATAAGCACCAATCATAAAGGAAAGTGCTAAAACAAAAACCACTATAAAAAAGTCGCCTTTACAAATCTTCAAAAACATTCACTTCCTTAACATATACTACAATAAAATTAATATACCATAATTAATAATGTTTTGTAAAGCATAAAAAAAATTTATTGAATTTACTATTGATTTTTTTAAAATAAATGTTAAAATGGTTATGAAAATTTTTTGGAGGTGTTAATTATGGCATATATGATTAATGAAGATTGTATTAGTTGTGGTGCTTGTGAAAGCGAATGCCCAACAGAAGCTATCTCTGCAGGAGATGGCATTTATGTTATTGATGAAGAAGTTTGCACTGATTGTGGTGCTTGTAGTACCGTTTGTCCGGTTGATGCTTGTCAACCTAAGTAATTAGAAAATACTATTTTATTTTCTAATAACAAAACATTATTGTCGGGTAGGCTAATTAGCTCACCCGCTTTTGTTATACTAAATTTTTAATTTGTTTTTAAAAATAGTATTGAAAAAAACAAAAATAAATATTATAATAATAACGATTTATAAAGTAATATGCCGGTGTGATGGAATTGGCAGACGTGCTGGACTCAAAATCCACTTCGCATCTTACCGTGTCATACCCGAAAACCCTTGATATAAGGGACTTTTTAAAGTGAATATATCAAAAAGTTTTTCATTTACCTCCTGCATTTACCTCCAACCATCAAGTTATTGAAAAATGCAATGAAATTGAAATAGATATGCCGGTGTGATGGAATTGGCAGACGTGCTGGATTCAAAATCCAGTGATAGTGATATCGTATCGGTTCGACCCCGATCACCGGCACCAAACTCGCAAATGCTTGTAAATCAAGGGTTTGCGAGTTTTTTATCGCCTAAATTTACAGCTTATAATTCTGAATTTTGAACATTAAAACCATCATTTGCCTCCTGATTTTGGGCATTTACCTCCTGCGTTTGAATAGGGAAAACGCTGATTATTGCATTTGCTGAGGATACTTTTGAATTAAAATCCAAGTGTGTATAGATATTCGATGTAGTAGAAATATCGCTATGTCCTAACCATTCTTGAATTTCCTTCAAGCTCACACCATTTGCATATAATAAACTTGCACAGCTATGGCGCAAATCGTGAAAACGGATTTTCTTCAAATTATTATTATTTAAGATGATTGAAAAATTCTGTGTAATAAAATTCGGCTTTATTCTTTCTCCAATTTCATTCACATAAATGTATCCTAAATAATCTCTACAATACATTGTTCCGCATACTCTTCTGTTTTCTTCTTGCTCCGCTTTCAAATTAAGCAATAATTCTTCAAACGGTTTCACTAAAGGCAAGGTGCGATAACTTGATTTTGTTTTTGTTCTGTCCTTTTCTACTATGATAGTTTTACCATCAATCGTTACCTCGGTTACGGTATGTTTTATGATAACAGTTTTCTTATTAATATTGATAGCATCCCATTTTAAACCTACAATCTCACTACGACGGAGTCCATAAAAGGCACCTAATATAACTGCCAGTTCAATTCTTAAACCTCTTACAATGCCAAACAAAATATCAAGCTCCGCTGCATCATAAATGCTGCCAACAAATTTATCTTTTCTTGGTCGTTCAATTAAATCCGCCGGATTTTTGTCTATCAATTCTGTTTTCATTGCGTATTGTAGTGCTTTTCGGATATTAGCATGTCTGTGAATAACGGTATTGGCACTCACTTTCTCAACATCAAGACTATATTGATAATAGTCTTGTATATCCTTGGGAGTTACTTCTTTAAGCCTGAGATCTTTTGGCTCAAAGTAAGGTACAATTCGGCTTTTAATAGCCATCGCATAAGATGCATAGGTTGTTTGCTCGATACTTCGTTTCATCATTTCAAGCCATTTTAGAAGAAATTCTGTAAAATACATATCTTGCGTTATAGGTTCTTTTGATGGAATAATGAATTTTTTCCTTTCCTCCATTAGCATATTTTCAGCTTTTCGCTTATTTCCCTTTACAGGAAGTCCCGTGCTAATCGACCGTGTTTGCCGCATTCCATTTTCGTCCTTATAACTTATAATACTATGAAGATATCCATTTATTTCTCGCAGATGTCCTGCTACCATATTTGTTCCTCCTTTAAGTAGTAACAGTTTGATATTCACCTGCCATTGACATTAATAGTTTAGCAGGTAATAAACTTAAGCGCAAATGTGCAAACGATGTTTTACGCATTGGATTTATTAATTATTTTTAGAAAATAAAATAAGGAAAGCTTGGGTATTTTATATGCTTTTCCAACCTTATAATATTTGATGTTGTTTTCTCTTAATAACTTATATCCTGTCTTTTCACTGATTCTAAGCATTTGACACATCTGACTTACGCTTACCACGTCTGGATAATCTTTGAATACATATTTATAAGCTTCATTTTCATTCATATCAGATCCTCCTAAAAATTAAATAGCCTCTTGCTGACGGGTTACTATGTTAAAGAAAAAGCGGCTTATTCTATAAAAACAAACGGCTTAAAAAAATTATCTAACTTTAAAACATACGAAAAACAAAATCTTTAAGAAATTCAAACCATTATTTATTACAGCTAAGTTCTTCATATAAAGTATAACAATAACATTTCAAAATCTCTTTATCATAAATTCATTTTTTGTTTCATATTTCTATTCCCACACTGATTGACAAGGCTCTGTCAATCCCTTTCATATATTTTTCATCAAGGTTTCCAA
>CAZFQD010000075.1:0-11086 GCA_964520885.1 uncultured Oscillospiraceae bacterium
CGATATTTTTCTTAACATTAAATGAGTGTAAATTTGCAATAATATCTGCTGTTATGGTAGGCTTTGGCAGGGCAACAAGTGAGGTTGGTGCTGTTTTTATTGTTGGTGGAAATATTTTCTCAAAAACAAGGGTTATGACTACAGCAATTTTAACCCAAACAAATCAAGGTAATTATTTAGATGCTGTAATTTTAGGTGGTATATTACTTGCAATTTCATTTTCTATTAATCTATTGGTGCGAAAATTTAAGGAGAATTAGGCAATGGATACAATTACTTTAGATAATTTAATAATGAAATTTGACCAAGAAATTCTTTTTAAAGCAGATAATATTTCATTAATAAACAATGAAATTTATTGCTTTATTGGTAAAAACGGAACAGGAAAATCTACTTTTCTTAGGTTGCTTACAGGGCTATTAAAGCAGACAGAGGGAACCATTAAAGTTTTTGGTGAAATTATGTATCAGCCACAAAAACCAAAACTTTTTAATTTAAGTGTTATTAAAAATATTTTAATTGATTTAAATAAAGGGCAAAATTATGCAAGTGCTTGTAATATGCTAAAAAGATTGAATATTGAAAATTTAGAGCATAAAAAAGCAAATATTTTATCAATTGGACAAATTCAAAAAATAGCACTAATTAGAAGCCTTTTGCATAAAAAAGATATTGTTCTCTTAGATGAGCCTCTTTCTTCCTGCGATGAGCATTCTATTGATGAAATGGTTAATTTAATTAAAGAAAAGTGCCAAAATTCCACAATAATAGTGGCTACACACAGTATAAAAATTGCAAAAAAACTTTCAAATAATGCAATTTTAATTGACCATAATAATCTATTTCTCACTTCAACAAATAATGCAATTGAAAAATATTGCACCTCCATAATAACAAAACTTGGAATTTTATGATGTCCACTTAACGGTTATTGTTCTTTAGAGTGTATATTAAAATAATCTAACTAAATAAAAGATTTTATGCTTTCTTCAGGAAACCATAATTTGATTTCTCTAATAAATTCGTTATAACTATCGCTTGAATGAATTAAATTTTCACAGCATCTATCTTCTTCACAGGCTCTTTCTAATGAATCTTGTGCTAAATCACCACGAATTGTTCCTTTTTCAGAACGACTTGGGTCAGTAGCCCCAATAATTTTACGAACTTCTGGAATAATATTTTCGTTTTCGCTACTTAAAATAATTGGAATTACAGCGTTCCCAACAAATGCCTTAATAACTCTTGTTTTAAATATTTCTCCTAATTCAATTATTACATTTACATAGTGTTTACATATTAATTCTTCATCTACAATCTTATATCCAATTAACTCGATAGTAAAATTATTTAATAAAAACCTACTAATGATTTTTTCGGTTAATTCCATTTTTAAAGCCTCTGGCTTCAAAAAAATAAATGTAAAATGCTTCATTTTCATTTCCTCCAGATAATTGATAATTAAATATATTATTCATTATACTATTTTTTTTTAATTGTGTAAATAAAATATGAAATATTCACAAAAAAAAATGTTAAAAAACATTGACATCAGTTTTATAGTTTCATCATATACTATTGTGTAGAGCCAATTTGAATGGAGGAACTTAAGTTATGCTATCAAAAACAAAACATTATTTTGCGAGTGCAAATACTGCTCAAGGATTTATTGATTATTTTTCGTCAAATTTACAAACATTAGAAAAAGTATATATTTTAAAAGGCGGACCCGGAACAGGAAAATCAACTATTATAAAATCAATTGGCAATTGGTGCGACGAAAAAGGCATTGATTGTGAATTATTGCATTGTTGCTCGGACCCTGATTCATTAGATGGAATAATTATTCCGCATTTTAAATTTGCAGTTGTGGATGGCACAGCACCGCATATAATTGAACCTACTATACCGGGAGCCATTGAGGAATATGTTAATCTTGGTATAGCTTGGGATAGTGATAAATTAAAAACTCACAAAAAGGAATTAATAATTATTAAAGAACAAATAGAAAAATGCTTTACAAATGCAAATAAATGCTTTGCCAAAGGTTTATTAATTCATAATGAATGGGAAAAAATATATATTAAAAATATGAATTTTGTTATAGCAAATTTATTAAGTATGCAAACGGCAAATCTTATTATTAATAATGCAAAGTTTGAGAAAAAATCTATGGAAAAACATAGATTTTTTGGAACAAGTACTCCTCTTGGTTCAATTGATTATATCGAAAGTTTAACTTTTAATATTTCAAAAAGATACTTAATAAAAGGTCGCCCGGGAACAGGAAAATCAACTTTACTTAAAAAAATAGTTTCTTGTGCTATTAATAAAGGAATTGATGTGGAAATTTATCATTGCGGGTTTGATGCTAATAGTTTAGATATGATAATATTACCCGAATTAGATGTATGTGTTTTTGATAGCACTGCTCCACATTTATATGAGCCATCAAGTCCAAACGATGAAATTATAGATATGTATGCTAAGTGTATAAAAATTGGGACTGACGAAAAATACAAAAGAGAAATTCAAGGTGTGAGTGCAAATTATAATTTAACATTACAAAAAGGAATTGAGTATCTTGCAGATGCAAAAAAATTGCACGATGAAATGGAAAAATATTATATAGAGTCTATGGATTTTAATAAAATTGATATTATAAGAGATGAAATTATTAATAACTTAGATGCTTTATTAATATTTCCTAGTGAATTATAAAATATTTTATTAACTAATTTAAAAAAAATGAGCTTTTAAAATTATTTTAAAAGCTCAATTGTATTTTGATTTTATTATTAAACTGTGATTTTTTCACCATTTATATATTTTTGGGCATTCGTCAAAACTTTTGTTACACTATCCCTTTTAACAATAAAATTGTCAACTCCATTTATTGAATAATAATAACTTAAATAGTCATAAGGAATAAATTTCAAAACATCAACCTTGCCATTTTTAAGAGTAAATGTAATAGTAATTTCGGCACTACTTTTTGGTTTATCAGAAATATAATCTGTTTGACTAATCCCAATAATTGTTTGATAAAGTGTTCTAAAATCTTCCGCCACAAGTTCTTTATTATTATACTTTATCTGCATATTATCGCCTTCTGAATTAATTAGCAAAAATTCATAATTTTTGCCTTGTCCTTCAATTTTTATTGAATTTACTTCCTTAATATTAGTTATATATTGTAGCTTGTTTGCAATTTTACCAACAGTTATATCAAGAAATGGTGCATTTGCCTTAGGCAATAAATAGATAAGCTCTGTGCCTTTAATAATACAAAAATAATTTTCAGTATTATCATCAATTTTTTTATCTCCAATAAATAATGTGATTTCATTGTCTTCAAACGAATAATTTAGTGTGTATTTTGGAACATCTAAGCCATATTTTACTTTATTTTTATTAGAAAAATCATCAGTAACTGTGCCAATCATAGATAAACTAATCAATTTATTTAGTATTTCATCGTTAAAAGCATAAGAGTCTAATTCAGAACTTATAGGCTTATCAAGAAATAAACCTATAGAGCCGGATAATGCTAATTCTGAGGAAACCGGTTGCTCATTTTTAACTATCGAAATTGTATCCGCATTAGCTCTTTGAATTTTTAAGAAATTTAAATTTTCAACAGTTAAACCAGAGGGCAAATTCATATTATAAAAACTTAGTTTCTTACTTGTTAACTCTTCAACTGTATATTTTTGAACAACAAAAACCTCGTTCGATGCATCGGTTTTTACAAAACTATCTCCTTTTGGTGTTATATCACCAATCAATAATTCTAAAACTTTACCATCATTTAATAATATCTTCAATGTAGTGCTTGGCTTTGTAAGACCGTAATTAGCTAAACTTTCCGGCATTTTATTGGCGGATACAACAGCTTTGATGCTTGATAGTTGTGTGATAAAGAAATTAACTTTACTTTCATCAAGTGCAGTATTCTCTTTACCTAAAAAAACAAATGTAGTATCATTTTTTCTTTTTAAAGTATAACTATCCTCATTATTAATAACATTAATTTCTTTTATGCTTTCTTCATTAATAGTAAGCACACTTATCTCTTGAACTTGCGAAGATACTTCGCTACTGCTACTATCCTGTTTTTGAATTTTCAGCACTAAAAATACCGCAACAATTAGTGCAACTAAAACAACTACTGCCAATATTAATCCTATTACCTTTTTTTTCACAGATGCCTCCTCCTTAACCATAAGAAAATACCTGTGCTTAATAATAAAATAGGAATAATAAATATAATAATTACTGAAATTACTATAAAAATAGTATTGCTTTCAATTTTTAATGGTGGCGAACCAATATATTTTGGTAAAATGTTTATTTGAGCAGGGCTTTCAAGACCGGATACTTTTCTTAAAATATTAAGAAAATAATCTGCGTTACCAGCATTTGAAATGGATAAGAATTCATCTGACAATGAAGTAGTTCCGCCAACTATAAGATTGCTCTTTAATTCTTTTCCAGCATCTTGATCAAACCCACTTTTAGTAGAAATTGTAACTATATCAAATACTCCCGAAGGGTCTCCTTCTTTCTTCTCAAATTCAATTTCTTTAAAATCACTATCAATATCCTTTAAAAATGCATCCTTTGTAGTAGATACTAATGGGGTTGTTGAAATGCTACCCTTTTCTTTTTCAATTATAGTAATAGGTTTTGTATTGGATAATATTGTTAACATAGGAGTTTTACTTGCAACTAAATCTTTTCCTAATTCAGCATTGCTATATTCAGATAACATAACAGGCAATTGCCCCTGCGATGTGTTAATATATCCAACATTATCTTGTATCTCCATTATTATTTTGTTTTCAATTTTTATTCCCCAATCAGTTTGAAGATAATTATTCAAAATTGGTATTGTATTTGCTCTTACATCAGCAAATATAAAGGCATTTCTTCCCAATTTATCAGAATTGTTTAAAAAGTTATTTACCTTTAAAATATCATCTTCGGATAAGTCCTTAGTTGGTGCATTAATAAACATATATTTTGCATTTTCTTCAAAATCTTTTAAAGTTAAAAGATTAACCTTTTTAATTTCATAGCCATTTTCTATTAATAAATCTTCCAAAACTGTTGAATAGGTTTCGCCGTGACCTTCAACAAAATAAGCAACATTTATTTCCTTTTTGGATACATAAAGTATTGCTGAGGTTAAACTACTTTCCAATGTAAATTCATCATTATTTGTTTGACCTGTTGTTGGGTCGGTTGCAAACATCCCCGCACTTGTAATAGTTTTAAATCTTTTGTTTTCCGGATTGTAAACTATCATTGCAGTATCTTGCTCAATACTTTTAATACCTCTGCTACTTAAAAACAACGGATTTTTATTAACATTTACATACTTTATGGAAATTTTTGAAGTTAATCGAGTATAATTTTTAAGAGGCTCATTCATTAAATCTGAAATCGCATTTTCTTCTTCTAAAACAATTATTTCTACATTATTTTCAAGTTTTACTAAATAGTCATTAGTTTCTTTCGAAAGATTATAAATTCCCTCATTAGTTAAATCAATTTTAACAGGAAATTTTTCTACAATAATATTTAAAACTATATTAGTGAGAAATGCTATAATAATAACTACTAAAGTTACAATACTTGAAAGGGTTCCAACTTTAAATCTTTTTTCCTTTGTAAAACTAAATAAATTTTTCATAATTTTTGTCTCCCTTTCTTAACTCCATCTTCTTTTTTCTAATACTCTTACTGTTAAAAATAAGAATATCGCAATCATACTTAAGTAATATACTATCGCTGAAATATCAAGCATACCACTTGTAAACTGAGTAAATTTATCGTAAATTGCAAATGTGTCGGCAATTGAAGTTATAATAGTTTTTAAAGTTTCGTTCATTCCAACTATTAAGTTTTTTATCATATCAACTAACGCACCAGATAAAAGCATTACTATAAATATAGAAAAAGTCAAAACTGCAGAAATTACTTGGCTTTGTGTTAAAGATGAAATAAATAACCCAACAGCTATTAAAGCTCCTCCAACTAATGTTAAACCTAAATAATTTCCAAATACTACTCCCATTTCAGGAGTTCCTAAAATGGCAATAATTATTATATAAATTATGGATACTAATAAAGCCGACATATATACAATCATTGCCGCAAAAAATTTACCTAATACTATACCAGATAAAGATACGGGAGATGTTAATAATAATTGGTCAGTTTTTGTTTTTCTTTCTTCACTAAAAAACTTCATAGATAGCACTGATACTGACATTAAAATAATTAAAATCAAACTTCCAAAAAAACTTTTGACATCGCTTGTTTGATTGTTCAAAACAGTAAAAACAAACATTATTCCTGCTAAGCAATTATATAATGCTATAACCACCCAGCCTATTGGTGTTAAAAACAAAGTTTTAATTTCCTTTTTAAAGATAGCACCCATTAGTTTTCGCCTCCATCATTCTTATTCTCTTCAATTGTTTCAATATCATCTTGTTCTTTAATCTCATTATTATCTTGTTGGTCTATTTCAATATTTTCTTGTTCAATTATTTCATTGTTTTCTTGTTCAATTTCTTCGCTAATTTCAGAAACACAAGTTTCGTTTTCTTCTAAAACATTTTCTTCATTATTTGTTTTATCTAATTCAATTAGTTTAATAAAAGCTTCCTCTAATGACATATCAAGTGTTTTCAATGCTAATATTATATATCCTTCCTTCGCAAGAGCAATTGTTAAAGGCTTTCTTATATCAATCGATGCTTCAGCATCAATAATAAAATCACAAGTTCCCTCTTCAACGATAGCTAATGGGTTGCAAGTTTTAACGCCTTCAATCCCCATAATAATATCCATAGCAATGTCTTGTGGTGCTTCAATTCTAATTGAAAAACGAATTACATCATCAACATTTTTAGATAAATCATTTGGTGTTCCATCAGCAATAATTCTACCTTCATTTATAACTATTACTCTATCGCAAACTGCTTGAACTTCAGTTAAAATATGAGAACTTAAAATGACAGTTCTTTTTTTGCCTAATCTTTTAATAAGATTTCTTATTTCAATAATTTCTTTTGGGTCTAAACCAATTGTTGGCTCATCAAGAATTAAAACAGCAGGTGCTCCTATTAATGCTCCAGCTAAACCCACTCTTTGGCGATAACCCTTTGATAAATTATTAATTAATCTTTTATACACACCGTCAATATTTACAACCTCGCATATTTCAGCCAAATGAGGCTTTTTCTCATATTTGCATTTTTTTAAATCAAATACAAATTCAAGATATTCTTTAACAGTAAGGTCTAAATAAAGTGGTGGTTGTTCTGGAAGATAGCCAATTTGCTTTTTCACCTCCATAGGATTATCGAGAATATCATACCCTCCAATTTTCACACTGCCAGATGAAGCAGATAAATATCCAGTAATAATATTCATTGTGGTTGACTTTCCAGCACCATTGGGACCTAAAAACCCCAATATTTCTCCTTCATTTACTGTAAACGAAATGTCATCAACTGCTTTTTTACTGCCAAATTTTTTAATTAAATGGCTAACTTCAATCATTTTGCTTCCTCCTATACTTTATTTTGCTAAATACTATTATACAAAAAAATAATAAATAAATGTTAATAATCTATAAACTTTTATTGATTAATTTGTAAACCTAATTCTTTTAATTGCTTTTGGTCAACATTAGATGGACAACTTGTCATTATTTCAGAAGCAGTTTTAACCTTAGGAAAGGCTATTACATCTCTAATTGAATCCCTGCCTGTCATTAACATTAATAATCTATCTAATCCATAAGCCATTCCTCCGTGAGGGGGAACTCCATATTTAAAGGCTGTTAACAAAAAACCAAACTTTTCATTTGCTTCTTCTTTGGTAAAACCCAAAGTAGTAAACATCTTTTCTTGCAATTCCTCTGAGTAAATTCTAAGTGAACCACCACCTATTTCAACACCGTTTAAAACAATGTCATAAGCTTTGGCTCTAACCTTTGCAGGATCGGTATCTAAATATTCCAAGTCCTCATCCATAGGTGCTGTAAAGGGATGGTGCTTTGCAGCAAATCGTTTCTCCTCTTTGTCATATTCAAGCAACGGAAACTGCGTTATCCAAAGGAATTTAAATTCATCATTTTTAAGAATATCTAATCTTTTAGCCATTTCACATCTTAATGCTCCTAAAGCATCAAAAACTATACTGTCATCATCAGCAACTACGAACAATAAATCGTTATCTTTAAAATTAGTTTTTTGCATAATAGTTTCAAGTTCTTGTTCGGATAAAAACTTTGCGAATGAGGAAGTAGTTTCTCCCCCCGTCTTTTTAATCCATGCCAAACCCTTTGCTCCATAAATTTTAACAAAGTCAACTAATGCATCTATATCTCTTCTTGCAAATTTATCCGCATAGCCTTCAATATTAATTGCTCTAATTGAACCACCATTTTCTATAACATTTGAAAACACTTTAAAACTACTATTTTGTAATTCATTTGTTAAATTGCTAAGTTCAAAGCCAAAACGAATATCCGGCTTATCTGAACCAAATCGCTCCATCGCTTCTGTATAAGGTAATCTCAAAAATGGGGCCTTTAATTTCACTCCCAAAGCTTCATCAAATACCTTAGTTAAAAAGCCTTCGTTTACTTCTAAAACATCATCAATATCAACAAAGGACATTTCTAAATCTATTTGAGTAAATTCTGGCTGTCTATCGGCTCTTAAATCTTCGTCTCTAAAACAACGAACTATTTGAATATATTTATCATAGCCTGAAAACATTAGTAATTGCTTATAAAGTTGCGGTGATTGTGGAAGAGCATAAAACTTGCCCTTTTGAACACGGGATGGAACTATGTAATCTCTTGCTCCTTCAGGAGTGCTTTTTATTAACATTGGGGTTTCTATTTCTAAAAATCCCATACTATAATAATAATCTCGTGCTATTTTTGCCACTTTGTGCCTTAGCATTATACATTTTTGCATTTCTGGACGGCGAAGGTCTAAATACCTATATTTAAGCCTTAATTCTTCATTTGTATTGCAATCATCAGATATTTTAAAAGGTGGTGTTTGAGCCACAGACAAAATTCTAAGTTCAGTTACAAGTATTTCAATTTCTCCTGTGGCATAATTAATATTAATAGTATCTTCATCTCTTTTGCGAACCTTACCCTTAATACATAAAACAAATTCGTTTCTAATTGAAGACGCTTTTTCAAATAATTCCTTGTCAACCGCTTGGTCAAAGGTTAACTGAACTATACCAGTTCTATCTCGCAAATCAACAAAAATTAGTCCACCCAAATCTCTTCTTATTTGAACCCAACCTGTAACAATTGCAGAACTATCAATATCCATTGTTCTAAGTGTTCCACAATAATGCGTTCTTTTTAACCCCTTCATCGTATCAGCCATTTATACAATTCCCCTATCTAAGCATTTTTATTATTTCTGTAATATTTTCTATGTTTATTGTAGTTTTTTCTCCAGTTTGCATATTTTTTAATTGTGCTTTTTTCTCGTTTATTTCATTTTCGCCTAATACCAAAGTGTATTTAGCAGAAATTTTATCTGCATACTTCATTTGGGCTTTTAAACTTCTACCTAAAATATCATATTCAGCACAAATCATCTTTTTCCTTAAAGCATTAACTAATTTAACGGCCTCAATACTTCCCATATCACCAATATTTGCAACAAAAACATCACATAAATCACTATTTTTAAATTGGTTATCTTGTGCTGTCATAAGTAAAATTATTCTTTCAAGTCCAATAGCAAATCCTAAGCCGGAAATGTTTTCTTTTGCTAATTCATAGGCTAAGCCGTCGTATCTTCCACCACCACAAACTGTCCCTTGTGCACCAATTTCATTTGAAATAAATTCAAATACTGTTCGGTTATAATAATCAAGTCCTCTAACTATTTTCTCGTTAATTTCAAAACTAATATTCATTGCTGTAAGATTTTGTTTAACAGCTTCAAAATGAGCATTACACTCTTGACAGATATAATCTAAGCCTACAGGTGCTTTTTTACTAACAACTCCACATTGCTTGATTTTGCAATCCAAAATTCTCATTGGGTTTTTATTTAATCTGTTTAGACAGGTTTCACAAAGATTTGCTTTGTTTTGCTCAAAATATTTTTTTAATACATTAATGTATTTTTCTCTGCAATCTTTACATCCTATTGAATTTATTTGTAAAATAATATTTTTCAATTTAAGATTATTTAAAAATTCATTAGCTAAAGAAATTACTTCTGCATCCGCTTGTGGCTCACAAGAGCCAAACAATTCAACTCCAAATTGATGAAATTCTCTTAATCTTCCCGCTTGTGGCTTTTCATAACGAAAACAAGAAATGAGATAATAATATTTTAAAGGTAAAACTCCACCATACAATCCGTTTTCAAGCATTAAACGAACTGCTCCTGCCGTCCCTTCTGGTCTTAATGTAATTGAACGATTTGATTTATCAAGAAATGTATACATTTCTTTTTGAACCACATCAGTTTCTTGTCCAACCCCTCTTTCAAAAAGTTCTGTATGTTCAAAGGTGGGAAATTTAATTTCTTTATAATTAAAGGCTTTTGTAGTTTTTCGCACTATTTCCTCAATATATTGCCATTTTGCACATTCCTTTGGCAATACATCACTTGTTCCTCTTGGTGCTTTTGTAATTAGCTCCATACTAATTTCCTTTCCCTTATCCCTTATCAAAATATCACCACAAAACATAATATTAAATATGTTTTGTGGTTTTTATATATATTAAATTTGCTTTGCTGAAAAATTTACTTTTTAGGATTAACAATATCTCTCCAACCCAAATCGCCTCTTTCAAGAGCCAATACTATAATTTCAGCAGTTGCCACATTAGTTGCAACGGGAATATTATGCATATCACAAAGTCTAAGTAATGCCATTTCGTCTGGCTCGTGTGATTTTGCGGTTAATGGGTCTCTAAAAAATAGCAAAACATCAATTTCATTATATGCAATTTTACTAGCTATTTGTTGGTCCCCACCCTGCGCACCACTTAAAAAAGCTTGAATTT
>CAZFQD010000076.1:0-10852 GCA_964520885.1 uncultured Oscillospiraceae bacterium
CTACATTGACATCAATATCACACACTCACAATGTGCTGTTCTCGGAAACATATCCACAGGTTGAACTTCATTTGTTGAATAGCCTTTTTCAAATAATAGTTTCACATCCCTTGCTAATGTTGCGGGGTCGCAGGAGATATAGACTATTTTTTTAGGTTTCATTTGCACAATTGTGTCAATTAATGAACTCTCACAGCCCTTTCGCGGAGGGTCAATTACAATTATATCAGGTTTTATACCTTGTTCGGCCAACATATTTGCGGCTTTTAGTGCATCCCCCTCAAAGAATTCTACATTTTCAATATTGTTTAATTTTGCGTTGCTCTTTGCGTCCTCTACCGCTTCTTTTACTATTTCAACGCCAAAAACTTGTTTGGCTTTTGTTGCTAAAAAGAGGGAAATTGTTCCTATGCCACAATAAAGGTCAAGGACTGTTTCATTACTCTTAAAATCGCATAATTCCATTGCTTTTTCATATAGTTTTTCTGTTTGTTCGGGGTTTACCTGATAAAATGAAAGTACAGAAATATTAAAATGCAAATCTTGCAAAATATCCTCTATGTAGTTTTTACCCCAAATTGTTATACACTTTTGCCCTAAAATAACATTTGAGGGCTTTTTATTTATATTTAAAATAATGCTTTTTATTTGAGGAATATTTTCGGTTAAAGCCTGAATTAATCGTGTTTTTTTGTTTATTTCATCCCCATTAATAACTAAGCAAACCATAATATCACCTGTTTTTTTGCCTGTTCTTAAATAAATATGCCTTAATAAGCCTTTGTTTGTTTGCTCTTTATAAATACTAATATTATTTTGCTTAATCCATTCTCTGATTATTTTAATTATTTTAGAAAAAGCAGTATCTTGAATTTTGCATTGCTCAATGTCAATAATATTATGGCTTGCTTGGGAATAAAAGCCTATCATAACTTGATTGTCATTTGAAATTCCCACAGGAAATTGAGCTTTATTTCGGTATTCATTAATATTTTGGCAAGCAATTACTGGTAAAACATTTAAGGTAAGCCCTGCAATTTTAGAAAAAGCATTTTTAACTAAATCTCTTTTAATTTCTAATTCTTGCTCATAACTAATATGTCTGTAAACACAACCGCCACACTTTAAATAAACCTCACAATCATTTTCAATTCTGCTTTTTGAAGGGCAAATTATATTATCTATTTTCCCATAAGCATATGTTTTGTGAACTTTTAATATTTTTGCTAATATTTTATCGCCAATAGCAGTATTTGGAACAAATATTGCAAAGCCATTTAGTTTTCCAACTCCATAGCCATTATGTGTCATTCCTTCAATTTCTAATTCTACTAAATCATTCTTGTTCAATTGAATTCTCCATTTCCTTTTTTTTAAATAAAATATTTAAGCACACGACCATAGAAAATATAAATATAATTACATTTAAAATTGAAAAGTAAAATAATACACTGTTCCAAATTGGTTCCCATTGCTCACTAAAATAATTTGCTTTTATTAACAGTAATGCTTGATTAAAAAATGTTATCACCGAGGTTGAAATAAATACCATTAATAGTCTTTTATCTAAAAATCTAAAATATGCCATAAGTATTAAAGGCACAACAATAATTTGATACCTTTCGTGCATTCTTGTTGAAAACATAAATATTATTTGCATTAATATAAATGAAGTAAGCCAAATTGATGGATTTTCGAGTTTAATATATAGAAAAACGATGAATAATACACTAATTAAAGTTATTATTAAACTTAAATTATGATAAGATAAAAATGGGAGAATGTTTAAACTGTCTTTTTCCCAGTTGAGTTCAAATAATCCGTAAAAATTAAAACTATTAAGATTTATATATTGATAGGCATCAAACCCTCTTGTGTAAATTTTAATTGGCAAAAAGGGTCCTGAAAAAAGCATAAAAGGAGCAAATATTACTATAAAAGTAACTATGGCAGTTACAACACTTTTAATTATTTTTTTAAAATCAAATCTAAAAATTTCAAGCAAAAATATTGGAGCAAAAAATAAAACTTGAAACTTTGTAAAAACCGCTATTGTGAAAAATATCGTGGCTAAATAAGGCTTTTTTTGCTCAATTAAATAAAATGATAATATAAGTAAGAACATCATTATACTGTCTGTTTGTCCCCAAAAACTACTATTGAAAAAAATTGAAGGGTTAAAAAGCCAAAAGGTTGAAAACAAAAGCGCTAACTTTAAACTTTTTTTGCTAACTATTTTAAAAATTAATAATCCGCACAAAATATCAAATAATATAGGAAAAAACTTTAACAAAAGCATTAATAGTTGCTTATTATTAGCAATAAATTCAATTTTATAAATTGCACCAATTAAAAACAATGGATATAAATACATTGGTGGATAATCTAAGCTCTTTAATTGGCTATATGCATTAAAAAAACCATTTTGCAGACCTTTAGCCCAATCTAAATACCAAAAGGTATCCATTTCATTGTAATAAAAAGCACCAACTAAATATTTAATAATAATTGCAAAGCAGAACAATGCAAAAACTATATATGTAGGTTTAATTTTTTCTAAATATTTTTTCATTAGTTTTTTACCTTATTAATTTTTTTTTAGTATATCACAAAATTCAAATAAAATCATTACTAAAACCAGCAAATATTTTTTTACTTTATGTTGCAATTTAAAAATTGCATTATAAAGTATTTTGAGTTTGACCTTTTTGTTATTAAATGATATAATGTCTTGAAATTATTATAAAGAGTTGATTAATAAGTGTGGACGACAAATGAATGGAAAGATTATAGCATTTTAGATGCCTCAAATGGTGAAAAATTAGAAAAATGGGGTAATTATTTTCTTATTAGACCTGACCCACAAGTTATTTGGAACACAAAAAAAGAACTTAATGAATGGGCAAAGCCAAATGCTCATTATTTTCGTTCGGCTACTGGTGGTGGCAAATGGGAATTTTTCAATTTGCCTGAGGTTTGGCAAATAAAATATAAAGATTTGACCTTTAATTTAAAGCCAATGAATTTTAAACACACTGGTATTTTTCCTGAGCAGGCAGTTAATTGGGATTGGATAAGAGAAAAAATTAAATCTGCAAATAGGGAGATTAAGGTTCTAAATCTTTTTGCCTATACAGGAGGGGCAACCATAGCTTGTGCTAAAGAGGGTGCCTTAGTTTGTCATATTGATTCTGCAAAGGGAATGGTGGCTTGGGCAAAAGAAAACGCAAAATCAAGCGGCTTAGAAAATGCTCCTATTAGATATATTGTTGATGATTGCATTAAATTTGTTGAAAAAGAAATAAGAAGAGGAAATAAATATGATGCTATAATTATGGACCCTCCTTCTTTTGGAAGAGGACCAAATGGAGAAGTTTGGAAAATTGAGCAACAACTATATTCGCTTTTGAATAAATGTGTTGAAATAATGTCAGATAAGCCTTTGTTTTTCTTACTTAATTCTTACACAACAGGGCTTTCTCCCTCCACAATGGAATATATGTTGGGGATTACGGTCGGCAAAAAATATAGAGGTAAATGCCAAGCTAATGAAATTGGATTAAAAGTAAAAAGCATCGGATTAATGCTACCTTGTGGAAGCAGTGCAAGATGGCAAAGTAGTTATTAGGAGTTAGGAATTAGGATTTAGGATTGTAGGTAAAAAAATGGACGGATTTATAAAAACCGAAGGACTTTATTTTTGGTATAATAATGAAGAAAACCAGCCCAATATAGTGCTGGATAATATTAATTTATCTATTAAGCAGGGTGAATTTGTTTGCATTATAGGGCATAATGGCTCTGGAAAATCCACCTTAGCAAAAACTTTTAATACTATACTTTTGCCAATGGGCGGCAAGGTTTATGTTGATGAAATGGATACTTCGGACGAAAAGTTATTTTATGATATTCGCCAAAATGTCGGAATGGTATTTCAAAATCCTGATAATCAAATTGTGGCAACAGTCGTTGAAGAGGATGTTGCTTTTGCACCTGAAAATTTAGGAGTACCAACCGAAATAATCAGAGAAAGGGTTGACTATGCCTTAAAAGCTGTTAATATGTATGATTACAAAGAGCATAGTTCTCATTTGCTTTCTGGTGGACAAAAGCAAAGGGTTGCTATTGCCGGAGTTATTGCTATGAAACCAAAATGTTTAGTATTAGATGAACCTACTGCCATGTTAGACCCAAAAGGCAGAAAAGAGGTTATTGAAACTATAAGAAAACTAAATAAAGAAGATGGAATTACAATAGTATTGATAACTCACTTTATGAACGAAGCCACTTTATCTGATAGAGTTGTAGTTTTAAATAATGGAACTGTTCTTTTAGATGGAACACCAAAAGATGTTTTTCAAAATGCAGGACTATTAAAAAGTGTTGGGCTTGATGTTCCTCAAACTACAGAACTTATGTTCGCTTTAAGAGAAAAAGATATAAAAGTCCCACTTGCAGTGCTAACTTCAGATGAATGTATTGAGGTTTTAACCAAATACTTAAAAAATGAAAAATGAACTAATTTATAATTTTTAAAAAGGCGGGTAACAATTTTGTCTATTATCAAAGTTGAAGATTTAACTCATATATATAGTGTGGGAACACCTTTTCAAAAATGTGCACTTGATAAGGTTAATTTTGAGTTGCAAAAAGGAGATTTTATAGGTATTATTGGGCATACAGGCTCAGGAAAATCTACCTTAATATCTCACTTTAATGGTCTTTTAAAGCCTTCAAGTGGCAAAGTTTTTGTTAATGACGAGGATATTTGGCAAAAAAAAGACAAAAAAAAGGTTCGTTTTCAAGTTGGGCTTGTATTTCAGTATCCCGAGTATCAGTTATTTGAAGAAACAGTTTATAAAGATATTGCTTTTGGACCAATTAATATGGGTTTGTCGGCAGGCGAAATAGATAAAAGAGTAAAAGATGCTTTAAAATTTGTGGGTTTAGATGAGGATATTTTAGAAAAATCCCCTTTTGAAATTTCAGGAGGACAAAAAAGGCGAGTTGCAATTGCAGGAGTTATATCAATGCAACCTGAGGTTTTAATTCTTGATGAGCCAACAGCGGGTTTAGACCCTAAAGGAAAAGAAGAAATATTAGCACATATTAGGCAATACCACAAAACTAACAATAGCACAGTAATTATAGTTTCTCACAGTATGGAAGACATAGCTAAAAATGTTAACAGAGTTTTAGTTATGAATCAATCAAAAATACATATGTTCGGTAGTGTAGACTATATTTTTGAAAGAGCAAAAGAATTAAGCGAAATTGGACTTTCAATTCCACAAATCACTAAAGTTTTCATAGGCTTAAAAGAAAAAGGCTTTGATGTGAAAACAAATATTTTTACTGTGAAACAAGCGGCAGATGAGATAATGAGAGTAAAAAAAAGTCAACCTATTTGTCACCCTGAGTAAAACGAAGGGTCTGTATGAGATTCTTCACTTTGTTCAGAATGACAAATAATAAAACCTTTAATTTTCAACTTTCAACTTTCAACTTTCAACTTAAAAAGGATGTTCAAAATGCTAAAAGACATTACCATTGGACAATATTTTCCCGGAAATTCAATAATACATAGGCTTGACCCGAGGGTAAAGATTATTTTAACTATAATCTTTATAACTGTTTTATTTATGGCTAATACTGTAATTAGTTATTTGGTTATGCTATTTTTTGTAATATTTATTATTTCCATTTCTAATATTCCGTTTAAATTAATTTCCAAAAGTGTCCAACCTTTATTTTTTATAGTGTTATTTACAACGCTTATAAATATTTTTTACATTCAAGGGGAAACTTTATTGAGTTTTAAATTTATTGTGTGGACACTTATAATTTCTAAGCAGGGGGTATTTTTTGCATTATTTATGGTAGTTAGAATAGTGCTATTAATTATTGGCACTTCACTATTAACATACACCACATCGCCAATTCTTTTAACTGATGGTATAGAAAATTTATTATCACCTTTAAAGTTATTAAAAGTGCCTGTTCACGAATTTGCATTAATGATGACTATTGCACTTAGATTTATTCCAACCTTGATAGAAGAAACTGAAAAAATTATTAATGCTCAAAAGGCAAGAGGAGCCGATTTTGAAAGTGGTGGCTTAATAAAAAGAGCAAAAGCTTTAATTCCTATTTTAGTTCCGCTTTTTGTGTCGGCATTTCGCAGAGCAGAGGACCTCGCTGTTGCTATGGAATGTCGTTGTTACAGAGGTGGCGAAGGCAGAACTCGTTTAAAACAATATTTTATGATTTTTATAGATTATGTTGCAATAGTAGTTTTAGTAATTATCTTTGCTTTAATTTTAGTTTTAAATAACTTTAAGTTATTTGGATTTTAAAAAGTTGAAAGTTTTGTTTTCTGACCTCTGAATCAGTTATCAGTTATCAGCTATCAGTTGTCAGCTATCAGTTGTCAGTATACTGACTACTGACCTCTGTCTACTGTCTACTGAATTCTGACTTCTAAAAAAGGTGGTGCTAAAATGCTAATTTTATCAGTTGAAACAAGTGCAGTTTCGGCAAGTTGTGCTTTATTAGAGGATGACAAAATAATAGGCGAATATTTTATTAATAACCGTTTAACTCATAGCAAAACATTAGTGCCAATGATAGAAAATATGCTAAAAATAGCTGAAATTAGCATTGAACAGGTTGATTTATTTGCAGTTAGCATTGGCCCGGGTTCTTTTACCGGTTTAAGAATTGGCATTGCAACAATTAAAGGAATAGTCGCCCCTCTTGACAAACCTTGCATTGGAGTTTCCACCTTAGAGGCTTTAGCACAAAATGTAGTTATGCATAATGGGTTAATTTGCTGTGTAATGGACGCAAGATGTGAGCAGATTTATAATGCACTATTTATGAGTGATGGCAATAATATAGAAAGAATTTGCGACGATAGGGCTATTTCTATTAAAGAACTAAGCAATGAATTAGAAAAATTTAGTAAGAAAAAAATTATTTTAGTTGGCGATGGAGCAAATTTGTGCTATAATCATATAAGAACAAATAATAATGTATCTTTGGCTACTCCTTTACTTTTATTTCAAAAGGCAAGTTCAGTTGCACTTTTGGCTAAAAAATTATTTAATGAGGATAAAAGTATTACTTCTAATGAATTAAAACCCTTATATTTAAGGTTGCCACAAGCAGTAAGAGAATTAAAAAACAAAGGAGTTTAATTTATGTTAGCAATTGGTTCTGACCATGGTGGATATACTTTAAAACAAAAAATAATTGAATATTTAAAGCAAAATAACATAGAATTTAAAGACTTTGGTAGTTTTGATAATGCATCAATTGACTATCCTAATATTGCTTTTCCTTTGGCAAAAGAGGTTGCTAATGGCAATTATGAAAAAGGTATTTTGATTTGCGGAACCGGTATTGGAATGTCCATAGCGGCTAACAAGGTAAAAGGCATTAGAGCGGCTGTTTGTTGCGATACATTTAGCACAAGATTTACAAGACTTCACAATAATGCAAATATTCTTTGCTTAGGTGGCAGAGTAATAGGCGATGGCCTGGCACTTGATATTATAGAAGTTTTTTTAAACACTAAGTTTGAAGGTGGAAGACACGCTAATAGAATAGCATTAATAACAAATATAGAAAATAATACTTTATAGGAGATGAATTTTTTATGAATAGTAAAATTCATATTATGACACATCCGTTAATTCAGCATAAGGTTTCTCTTTTAAGGGATAAGAACACAAGCTCAAAGGAGTTTCGTGAAATGATTGGCGAAATTTCTATGCTTATGTGCTATGAAGCCACAAGAGATTTGCCTTTAAAAGAGGTTGAAATCGAAACCCCTATTACCATTGCTAAAACAAAGGTTATTTCAGGTAAAAAATTAGCCGTTGTGCCTATTTTGCGTGCTGGTTTAGGTATGATGGAAGGAATTTTAAAATTAATACCTGCCGCAAAAGTAGGACATATTGGTCTTTACAGAGACCCGGAAACTTTAAATCCAGTTGAATATTATTGCAAAATGCCTGCCGATATTGAAGATAGAGATGTATTAATATTAGACCCTATGTTAGCAACAGGTGGCTCAGCAAGTGCGGCTATTCAATTTGTTAAAAATTATGGAGCTAAAACAGTTAAATTAATGTGTATTATTGCTTCACCTGAGGGTATTAAGAAAATTGAACAAGACCATTCCGATGTTGAAGTTTACTGTGCGGCTCTGGACCAAAAACTTAATGAACAAGGATATATTATTCCGGGCTTGGGTGATGCAGGGGATAGAATATTTGGAACAAAGTAGTTATTAAGTGGAAAGTTGAAAGTTAATGAAGAATTAGAGAAAATTTATTGCCCTTGCCTGCATTTTTGATTTTTTGTAGGAAAGGGCATTTATTTTTCTAAATAACTATGGTTTTATTCTAAATTTTGGTATAATGAATTCATATTAGATAAAAATAATCAAAAAGGGGTGGTTTTGTGCTTACTAAGGAAAAAATTATTGAAGTTTTATCTAAAACTGAGCCTGTTTTTATAGAGGATTTAGCTTATTTGCTTGGCATTGAGGACATTAGCAAAACTGACCTTTTTGAATTAGTAAGAGAGTTAGAACAGCAGGGCCAACTAATTTACACCAAAAAAAACAAAATAACCACAACTTTAAATATGAAATTAATTAGCGGAACTTTTATTTTTTCCTACGATACGGGGCTAATAAAAGTAGGAGAAAATCAAGTTAAAATTCCTGTTGAAAAAATGGGTGGTGCATTACCTTTTGATACTGTGCTGGTTAAACTCTCAAAGAGTGGACAATTTGGAGAGGTTTATAAAGTTATCAAAAAAGCAGAGGCTTTATTTACCGGAGTTTTAAAAAAGAAAAATGGAGTTTATAATTTTATATTATCAAAAGGAAAGTTTTTATATAAAACAATAGTGGCAAATAAATTTTTAAATGGTGCTAAGAATAATGACAAGGTAAAAATTCAAATTGTTAGTTTTTCAATAAGGGAAGGTTTTTTAGCAAAGGTAGTAAAAGTTTTTGGAAATGCTTATACTAAGGATGCTAATTACTTAGCAATTTTAGATGCTAATGATATAATAACAGAGTTTTCCCCTCAAACCATAGACGATGCTAATAATAAAACAAAAGAAATAATTGATGAAAAAGTATTAATAAATCGACTTGACCTTAGAAACGAGGCGATATTTACAATTGACCCTCACGATGCTTTGGATTTAGACGATGCAGTTTCTATAGAAAAAACTGAAAACGGCTATAAATTAGGAGTTCATATTGCTGATGTTTCGCATTTTGTTGTATCAGGTTGTCCGCTTGATAAGGAGGCGATTTTAAGAGGGACTTCAGTTTATTTTGCCGACAAGGTAGTTCCAATGTTGCCAGAGCAGCTTTCAAACGGTGTTTGTTCTTTAAATGAAAAAGTGGATAGACTTGCAATGTCAGTTATTATGGAACTTGACCAAAATGGTAATGTAAAAGACTTTATTATTAAGGATAGTATTATTCGTTCTGTAAAAAAATGCTCTTATAGAGATATTAATAGCCTTATTTCAAAGACAAATGATGAGGAATTGGCAAAGTCTTATGAGGCAGTTTTGCCTTATTTAGATTTAATGCTTGAATTAGCGGAAAAATTAAGAAAAAAAAGATTTGCAAGAGGCTCATTAGATTTTGAATTAAATGAATCTAAGGTTATTTTAGACCAAAATGGAGTGCCAACTGAAATAATAAACAGAGTTCGTGGCGAAAGCGAAAAAATAATTGAGGAATTTATGCTTTTAGCTAATGAAACTACTGCAAAATTTGTGTTTTTTCAAGAATTACCATACATTTATAGAATTCATGAAAAGCCTGATATTGATAAGATTAATAATTTAATTAAGGTAGTCCGTCTTTTAGGGTATTCTGCAAAAAGCATAAAAAATGGCATTCATCCTGCACAATTACAAAAAATAATTTCACATTTTATGAATACCAAATATGAAAAAGTAATATCTATGCTTTCTCTTCGTTCTTTAGCAAAGGCAAAGTATAGCCAAATTTGTTTAGGGCATTTTGGCTTAAGTTTAGAATATTATTGCCATTTTACAAGCCCAATAAGACGATACCCCGATTTAGCCTGCCATAGAATTTTAAAGTATATTATTAACGGAGAAATGACAGAAAATAAGCAAAATAATTTAAAAAATTTCGTGGTGGATGCTTCTCTATCATCCTCACAAGCTGAAGTTAGAGCATTAACTGCCGAAAGGGCTATTGAGGATATGTATAAGGCTTGGTATATGAGCCTTCGCATAGGGCAAAGTTTTGATGGGGTAATTTCCTCTGTTACAAGCTTTGGTTTTTATGTTGAATTAGAAAACACAGTTGAAGGTTTAGTTAGAGTTTCCGATTTAATTGATGACTATTATGTTTTTAATCAAGATAGGCTTTGCCTTGTTGGCGAGAGAACTAAACGAGTTTACAATATTGGTGACCAAATAAAAATAATTTGCACTGCCGCAGACATTTCAACAGGACAAATTGATTTTACCCCGTTTTAATAATAAATATGCAAAAACAAATGGGAGGATGCCCTCATCCTCCATTGATATTGAAAACAAAGTCCGCCGTTAAGGCGGATTTTTGCTATAAAAATTGCTGTATTAATAGCACAATGAATAAAATACGGATATAGAGAATGCGAAAGCGACCCACATATTTGCAAAAGTTGTCCAAACCTTAAACAACGCAACGAGCAAGTGCATTTGTTTTTGTCGTATTTTAGAAGAATTTGACGAACGAAATAAGTTGACATTTGAATAATGGGGGGGGGTATAATAGCATTATAGTAAAATAAAGGCA
>CAZFQD010000077.1:0-10836 GCA_964520885.1 uncultured Oscillospiraceae bacterium
CTTGTGCACAATATAATCCGGGGCCTCCATAACTCATAATCCAACGGTTTGAACCTGTCCAATCTACATTTGTTATATTGGGATTATACTTTGCTAATTGTGCGGTTGGTAAAAGATTAAATTTGGTAGCACCAAGTTCATTACCATATGCTTTATAAGGGTCAGCTTGGTCAAGATAATTATCAATACCTAATTGAAATAATGCAAGCCGTGTAAAAGAAGTATCCTTTAAAACATTAAATTTTGCTGTAAAATAAATTCTACTTACATCATCGGTCCGTCCCATATTTTGCTTTAAAAATACTTGTATAGCATCATCTGCTGTAATCCAAGAATAAGTTACTTCTGATAAATTAGGTCCGTGCTTAACAAAATCAGTTTTTACACTTTTGCCGAATTGCTGACCTTTGTTAGTAACATAAGTTAAGAAGCTGCTACCTCCTGCAACATCATTCAACTGATATTTAAGCCCACCATAACCTTTTACCAAAAGTGGACGATTATCATTTAGCATACCATTTGTTTCAATGGTTTCGGGTTCCGATGTCATTTGTTCAACATTAGTGCCAAGTGAAAGTTGTGTCCAAAGGTCATAAAATCCCCAACCTGCCAAGCACAATTGTGTATGAGAAACTGCATTCACACCTCCCCATGTAGCATAAGCAATAGAATAATCATAGGATACAGTAGTATTTGCAGGCACATCAACATAGGAAGTGTATCTAAGCCACATTCCTTCATATAATACGGAACCAAGATTTAAAGAATTGCTATGGTAGTTTTTGGTTACCTGAACAAAATCTCCAGTAGGAATGCCTTGACCATTAAAGCCATTAGTTGCCTCACGCATAATTGGTATTGAACCGTTTTCTACACCAAGCCACGCATTTGTTCCAAAGCCATCCTGTCGCCAAAGAACTATTGGAACTTTTTGTGCGGTATTTGTGTTGTTCTTAATATTTACCATTACTCTGTCAAGCATTTGTCTATCGGCAAGAGAGTTATAATTAGGTTTGGTTGCATTCAAATTTATTTCGTAAACTCCTCTTTCGGAAACATATTGAACTGTATTGAATGTTTTAGTAGTCTGCAAAGTCGTTTTTTGTTGTGCAGATACTGTAATGCCTCCTGTTTCCATTGAAAAAAAACGATTTGCATCGGATACATTTGCATTATTTGAAGGAATAACATATATATTTATTCCTTTTCTATTGCCCCATGGTTCGCATAAAGGATTTATGGAACCTTGAGGAGCATTAAAATTTACAGGGTTCTGAGAGAATGTAATCTCATTCTCGCTAATACTTATTTTTGGCGTTCCATTCGTTAGTAAAGGTGCTACAAATGTAAAACCTTTTCCTGCTGAATTTGTTACACAAACTGCTCTACTGCCCACAGTCCCATTTTGCCATTTAATATTGGTATATCCCGAAGGTAATGTCCACTTAAATGACATTTGAACATTGCTTAAAGCACTTGTAGGCATAAGCTCATATATTAATGAAAAATAATCGTAAAAAGCCTGCACTTCAAGATGTCCTTTTGCATCTATATCTTTACTGCCATTTGACATTGAAAAGTTTACAATATCAAATCTCTGAGTAATTCGTCCTACTTCTATATTGCGGTAATTATATGTACTTGGACCCCCAATAGACCTACCATCATCAGCCACACTTGATTTATATACATCACTACCAACCTTAGCATAAAGTGACAATGAGTGCGAAGGAAGACTTGAAATTATAGTATTATCTGTGCTTGACCCAGCATATTCTCGTGATACATGCGTTGAAAAAGAACCCAACTTTTCAATTTTGAGATTATACGGGTCTATGGATATTCCATAATTCCCTGTCATTATATTCATTCGTCTGGTTGATGAGTAATCTCTTATTCCGTTAGCCCACCAAGAATTAGTATAGTTAGCGTCCCCAAAAGTTATTGGTTTATTTGTTGTAATGGGTGCGGTATAACTACTATAAATACTTGTCGTATTATTACTGCTTTGATTATTGGAGTTTTGATTGCTTGAAATAGTATTATCAATATCAGAACTGCTGTTTCCACCGAAAATAGAAGAATATGCCGAACTAAAAATGTTAGAAAAAATATTTTCAGTTCGTTTGTTTTCAAACAAATGTGCTGAAAAAAACGCAATAGTTGATATAACAACAAACAAAACTAATATTATAGGTAAGTAAAACTTTTTATTTAATTTTATAAAAAATGAAGGTAGGTAAATCTCTTTATTTAACTTTTGAAGAAATAAAGGTAAGTGAAAGTTTTTCATTTCCTATTTCCTCCTTTCTCTTCAAATTAGATTTTTATCCCCCTTATATAATCTAAAAAGTAGTTGAACATTTTCAAGGTTATATTTGTAGGAACAGAATGGTCAAGCATTGGAAAAAAACCACCTTGAGATAGTAAAAAAGGTGCTTTTTTGTCAACTTCTTCTCTTATTGCGGCTTCGCTTATTGAAAGAGTTTTTTTGTCAAGCCCACCTATAATAGCAAATTTGTTACCATATTGTTTTCTAATTTTTACAATATCCATACCCGATTGAACTTCAAAAGGATAAAAGGCATTGGCTCCACTGTCAATATATATAGGCAACATTTTGTTGCAGTCTCCATCATTATCAACAATAATTCCTTCAATTCCTTTTTCCTTCATCAATGAAATTACTTCCTTTAAGTAAGGAGACATAAACTCTTTGTAAAATTCTGGAGAAATTAGTGGACCTGATCTATAACACATATCTTCCCAAATCATAACAAAATCAGGAATAACATCTTTACAAACAAGTTTAATGAAGCCTAAATAAAAGTTTTTCCAATTTGTCATTATTGTATGGACAAAATCAGGGTCATCATTAAACATATACATTAACCCTTCATCGCCCATAAGGTTACGAAAGTGCCCAAACGGACCAATAATAAACATTCCTAAAGGATAATCCCTTTGCGAATATTCTACTAATAGTTCGTTCCAATTGCTCGGAAATCTTTCTTTGCTTGTATAGTCATATCTGCACAAAATCTTTTTTTCGTAATCTTCTCTGCATTCCACGGGGAACTTTAAAAATTGTGGCATAGAAGTATCGGGGTCATCGGATTTAATTTTTTTCATTATACCATCAGTATCCATTAATACTTGATGTTCTCCGTCATCCTCTAAGATTATTTTTTCAAACATAGGGTAATAAGGGTCGCCGATCCATCCGCCTTCAAAAGGTAACCATGACAATTTATCCATTTTAAAATAGTCATAAACTTCTGAGTCGGTAATGTTTGAACAAGTAATATTTTTCGGCAAGCCTTCTTTATACCATTCTTTTATTGTTGCCGGCCAAACAGCAGGAGCCTCCCATCTGAAAGGTCTATCCGTTTTTTGAAACTTCAAAGTTGCTATAAATCTTTCTCTTGCATTCATATTATCTTCTCCTTATCTTAAAGTTTTATTGACTTAATCTTTTCAATTAAGTATATATAATTCTTGAAAGGGGTTTCCGGAGGAACAACATCATCTAGAGTAGGAATAAATCCACCTTCTTCTATTAGAGGCATTAATCTGTCAAGTTCCCGATCAATAGCGTAAGGTCCATCAAACAATGTTTGTTTGGGTATTCCCCCTACCATTCTTAGTTCTTTTCCATATTCTTTTCTTAATCTGATTGGGTCCATATCGGAATTTCTATCAACAGGCCATGTGCAATTAATACCGTTTGACATCATAATAGGCAGAAGAGCATCAATGTTTCCTGATGTCCATATGCTAATAAGGTTGGCACCATGTTTTTTAAGTTCGTTTATAATGGTATTTTGATATGGTAGCCAAAACTCTTTGTAAATTGATGGTGAGAAATGAGGACCGTTTTTATAGGCAAGGTCTTCTGTTATTGTTACATAATCAATTTTTACTTTGCCTAAAATCGGACATATTAAATCAAGAATAAATTGACTCCAAAAAGAAAACATTTCATGAATCAACTCCGGAGTATCATAAAACGCAGTAAGAAATCTTTCCATACCCATTGTATAAAAACCCAATCTCATAAAAAATGGCAAAAAATCCAAACCCACCGGATTTTCCAATTTGTCAAGTTGCTTTAAGTTAAATTCAAGTTCATTGCCCATATCATTTGTTTTATCTATGTTGCCTTTCTGTGTAAGTGTAGCCGATACCCCAATTTCACCTAAATCTGCAAAATATCTTCCGTTTGATTGTGAATTAAAATGTTTCTTATAGCTGTTCCAATCATCCATATTTTTAACAGGGTGGTCAATATGCCCATAAAATAATTTAGGAGCTCTTTTATCTCTTTTGACAGTTGTCCCCATATCATCGGTTTCAATAATTGATTGAGAATCCTCAAAAAGAACTTTATGTTCAAATTCAGGTATAGGCATAAAATTTATCGGAATGTCAATAACTCTATCCATTTCAAGAAAATCTTCGGGAGATTTATCTTTTGGCAGTCCCTGTTGATACCAGTTGTTTAATGTAACTTCCTCAAAGTACCATTCTATTGCCAAAACAGGCAATTTATCGGCTTTTTCGTAATTCATTATTTTATTCCATCTGTCTCTTGCATTCATATTTTTGTCTCCTTACTTAAATTATTTTATACCTTCACGCTAAAGTTAGTATTACAAAGAATGCAACATTTTGATATAATGTCTGTAATGACAAAGCGGAATGTCCGGCGATACCATATCATCCAATGCGGGAATGAAACCACCTTGCTCAATAAGAGGCAATAATCTTTTTATTTCCCTATCAATGGCATCGGGACCGTCAATAAGGCATTGTTTGGGAATTCCCCCACTCATAAGAAGTTCTTTTCCATATTTTTGTCTAATTATCAAAGGGTCCATTTCGGGGCAACATCTTTCCAAAGGCCATATGCAGTTTATTCCGGTTTCCATTAATTTAGGTATTAAAACATCAAAATTACCTGCTGACCACATACAAACAATAGGCACTCCGTTATTTTTAAGTTCCTTGACAAGAGTATTTTGATAAGGTAGCCAAAACTCTTCATATACATCGGGAGAGACATGCGGTGATTTATTATATGCAAAATCTTCTGCAAAAACCACACAATCAATTTTTGCCCCTTCAATATAAGGGCGAATAGTATCCATAACAAAATCATTATAAAAAGAAAACATATCATGAATAAGTTCAGGCGTATCATAGAATGCAACCATAAAATTTTCCATACCCATAAGATAGAAACCCAATCTAAAAAAGTAAGGAAACAATGTAAGACAAACAGGGTTAGTGGAATTATTCAGTTGTTCCAACACGCAATTAAAATTGATTGCCTTTTTGATTTCAAGTTTTGCGTTGAATTTCTCCTTCATTCTCTTCCAGTCATCTTCGTTTTTAACCGGATGGTCAACATAACCGTAATACATAGATGGATTGCTTTTTAATTTTCTTACCGTAGCTCCAAACATATAATCGGTTGCAATTATTTCGTTTTCGTTTTCAAAAAATACTTTATATTCCGGTCTCGGAAATATAGAAAAATCCGCCGGCACTTTTGTAAATCTATCCATTCCAAGGGAATCCTCGGGAGGAAATCCGGGGACAAAGCCATCAAAAAACCATTTTGATATGGCAGTTTCCTCATATGGTTCAACAGCCATAACAGGAATACGGTCAACTTTCTCATAATTATTAATTTTTAAATATCTTTCTCTTGCATTCATTTTAAATCTCCAAAATTATATTTTTTACTTATTAAACATATTTCTTATGTAATCAACTCCAAATTGAAATAGTTTCAAAGGAACATTAGGGGGAATACTATGGTCAAACATAGGAATAAATCCTCCCTGAGCCGCTATAATTGGAACCTTTTTTTCAAGTTCTTCAATAATTGCACTTTCGCTTTCTGCAAGAGTTTTTTTACTCAAACCGCCAACAATTGCAAACTTATTTCCATATTCCTTACGAAGTTCAATTATGTCCATTCCGGCTTGCACCTCAAAAGGATAAAACGCATTGGCCCCACAATCAAGGTATATTGGTAACATCTTATGAAAATTACCATCAGTATCAACTATTATTCCTTTTATTCCAGTTTCTTTTGCCTTTGAGATAACTTGTTTTAAACTTGGGGCTAAGAATTCTAAAAATGAATCGGGCGAAATTAATGGACCTGAATTAAAACATATATCCTCAAATAGCATTACAAACTCAGGAACAACATCCTTGCATACTTGGTCAATAAAGTGTAAATAAAAATCAAGCCAGTTTGTAATAATTGCTTTAATTAATTCGGGTTCATCATAAATCATATACATTAGATTTTCGTCGCCCAAAAGGTTTCGAAGATGTGCAAATGGACCTGTAATAAACATACCAATAGGATAATCACGACCAGTATATTCTTTAACAAGTTGGTCCCAATTTGGTGGGAATCTCTCCATATCTTTATAATTTAATCTCCATTTGATTTTCTCTTCAAAATCACCCATTGATTCAACTGGAAATTTTAAAAATTGTGGCATAGAAGTTTCGGGGTGATATTTTAATGTTTTCTTTATAATTCCATCTCTATCCACTGCCGTGATATAAGTTCCGTCATCTTCTAATATCTCATAATCAAACATAGGGCAAAAAGGAACGCCTCCCCATCCGCCTTCAAAAGTCATCCAAACCAATTTGTCCATACCAAAATAGTTTGGAAGGTCATAAGTATCGGGTAAACCTTCTTCTCTCCAATTTAGTATTGTTTTCTCCCAAAATCCCGGGGTTTCCCACCTAAATGGTCTATCAACTTCCTTAAACTCCATTGTTGCTATAAATCTTTCTCTTGCATTCATTTTCTTTCCACCTTTTTTCATTTAATTAAATAATATTATTAATATTGTCTAACCTTTCTTCCTTCATCATACATAGCTATAATATTTTCAACAGGCACATCTGCTTCTAAACCTTGCGAGCCACAAAGCACATATCCCCCTCCTTTTGCTAAAATTCCTATCATTCTTTGCACTTCATTTCTCACATCATCGGTTGTGCCATTAGGCAAAACATATTGAGTATCTATTCCGCCATGGAATGTCAATTTATCTCCGAATTTAAGTTTGAGTGTAGCAGGGTCCATATCATATGCGGTTACTTGTATAGGATTAAGAATATCAGCTCCTATTTCAATAAAATCCGGTATAATTGGCGTAATTGAACCACAAGAATGATGCAAAATTTTTACATCATATTGTTTTATTGTGTCATACAATCTTTTAAAAGCCGATTTAAAAAATCTCCTAAAAAGTTCAGGACTGATAATCATACTATCCTGTGCACCGAAATCATTACGGGTTTCAATTATATCAATTCTGCCTTTGCCAATATCCAAAATTCTTTTTGCATATTCAATCCAAAAATCAGTCAATTTTCGTATTATTGCATCCGAAACTTCTGGCTGGGACAATAAATTTACAAGCATATTTTCAAAGCCACACAACCATCCTACTTGATGAAATATTGGAGCCCCCATACTTGCAGTAATAGCAAATTGATTATGACTTTCTATTTCCTTCTGAATATGATCGGTATAATAATTATCTATTACAGGCCATTTATAGCTTTCTACCTCATCTACCGAAAAAACATCACTTAATGGGTAATAGGCATTTACATCGCAGTTACTGTAATTTTCATATGGGATACCCCATTCATCCACATGTTTACCATTTTCAAATCTATTCCGAACTAATGGCCAAAAAGGTCCTACTTCCCAAAAATCAATTCCAAAAATACTATACATCTCTTCATCAGAAGATGCTTTCATAAATGTTCTTATTCGTTCTTTTCCAGGTGCGTATGTGCCGAACATATCAAAAGGCACTCTGTCTGTCTCCTGATGACTTATCGCTTTTAACACTCTTTCCCTGGATTCCATATATTAAATTCTCCTAACATTTACTTACTTAAAAATCATTAAATTTAAATCAATTTTTTGTCTCAAAAGAGTAACTTCCTGATCCAATTTCCAACAAAATATATCCTTGTTCGTCTTTGCCACTATAAACTCCTTGTACACAAGTTGCAAACTTACCATATTTCCAAACACATATTCCACTTTCTCTTATTTCAAAGGTATCTTTTTTATTAATTAAAATAGGAATGTATACTTTTGCTGTAGAATTTACCGGAATTGTAACATCTAATTTAAAACTTCCTTCACTCTTTTTCCAAGCAGATTTTACAAGTCCTTTCACAGTTTCCAATTCAGCAGTTGCATAATCAAGTTTAGCGGGAATATATGGCTTAATAATAATTTTTTTAAAACCTACACCTGTCAAATCAACATTTATACCGGAAAGGTATTTATAAAACCATGCACTTAAACTACAATACATAGGATGGTTATGTGAATTCATTGATGCTCCCTCTTCAAATTCCCATCGTTCCCAAATTGTTGTCGCCCCTTTTGATATCATATATCCCCAACTGGGATAAGTTGTATTTGTAACTAAAGCATAAGCGATATCTATTTGCCCATATTCAGTCAATACTTCTAAAAGATATTTTGTACATAAATTACCGGTAGTAAGATGCCCATCGTGCAACTCCACTATATCATATACAAGATTATCCACAACATTTTTTATTTTGTTTTCAGGAACCAATTTAAGGTAAAGTGCAAATGTATTGCTTGCCTGACTGCCTTTTGCATACTGGTTGGTTTCTTCGTTAAAAAATGTTTTGTTGAATGCTTTTTTAATAATGTCCCCAAGCTCTAAAAATCGTTTTTCATCATCCGGTTTGCCTATTATTTTAGCCATTTGTGATAACAAAACAGTATTGTAGTAAAAATAACCTGTTGAAATCAATTCTCCCGGAGTTTGAACAGAATAAGCATCACATGTTTGCTTTAAACATTCATTTTTTGGTGAAGCCCAATCGCCCCAATAACTGTAGCCCACTATTCCATCAAACGAGTTTATCTCCAAATATTCAGTCCATTTTTTTAAACCTTCAAAATGTTCCTCAAGTATTCGTTTATCCCCATAATGAAGATAGATTAGCCATGGAACAATAAGATAACTGCTTGAAACAGGGTCCGCAGGTCTGAGTGCACGTCTGAAAGGGGCTGTATCCGCAATTGCACCCGATTTAACATCTTGTGCATCCTTAATATCCTTTATCCATTTTGTATACAATCTTACCATATTAAAATTGTAAATGGCTTCTTCAGCTCTTGCTGTCATATCATTTAACCATCCCTGCCTTTCGTCTCGTTGAGGGCAGTCTGTTGGAATGCTATGTAAGTTGCTGGATTCTGTCCACAAAACATTTTCCTGAATTTTATTTATAAGTTTATTGCTACATAAGAATTTCCCGGAAGTTTTTACCGAAGAACGCACTACACATCCTGTTATGCTATCTATATCAGGTTTGCCCGGATATCCTTCAATCTGAACATATCTAAATCCATGATATGTAAATCGTGGTTGGAAAACCTCTGCTCCCTCTCCATTCAATACATATATATCTGTTTGAGCTAAATCATTGGTTTTATATGCGACTTGAAGGTATCCCTGATTAATTGTTCCATCTTCATATAGTAATTCGGAAAATCCAAGTGTAATGACAGTGCCTTTTGGTCCCTCAACTTTCATTTTAGCCCAACCTGCAAAATTTTGCCCCATATCAAATACATATATGCCGAGTTTAGGATTTGATAAACTTACAGGTGCTATTTCCGCAATTACTTTTATAGGTTCAATCATTTGTGCTTTTAGAATTCCTCCTGGACTCGGCAAAAGCATAGTTCTATATCTTGCGATTTTATATTTATACAATTCTTTAGATATTAGTTGCCCAGGTTTTACGGGAATAGCCGAAATTATATGCCAATACATTTCTTCATAATGTGCAATTAAATCAAATTCCACATTGTTCCATTCTTTTTTTTCAAAAGTTGAATCGTAAAACTCGCCACCATAAATACTATTAAATGTAATAGGTGAAAAAACAGTACTCCATGTTTTGGGGTCGCTAAAAACACTTTGTTTTTCTCCGCTTTCATACTCAATATTAATTTGAAGTATGAATCCAGTAGTTTTATACCACCCATCACCTATTATTACCCCTATTGCATTCAAGCCATTCTTCAAATAATTTTCTATTTCATAAGTAACATATAAAATTCTTTTGCTATAATTTGTATTTCCAGGGTCTAAAACATGGTCGCCAACCTTTTTCCCATTTATCCAAAGTTCATAATATCCCAATCCACATATATACGCACGGGCACATAATATTTTCTCTTTTAACATTATTTCCTTTCGAAACATAAATGAACATCGGTTTTCAAATGTTGGCATTCCAATCCAATCACCTTGCCAATCATTTTGGTCTAACAATCCCATTTCAAATTTGGATTTTTCACTATAATCGCTTGCAATTCCGTCTTTATCCCAAGTCCTAACTTTCCACCAACAAATCTTTCCGCTCGTTAAGAGTTCGCCCTTGTATTCTATATTGGTAGAATTATTACTAATTACTTTACCTGTATCCCACATATCGCCAATTCCATTGTCCAATCTAATCGGATCGCTTGCAACAAGAACCTGATATGCAAATTGCAATTGTCCTCGCTCTTTATGATTTGCTCTCCATGAAAATCTTGGTGAAACAACATCAATCCCTATAGGATTTTTTGCATATTCAACCATCAAGTTATCAAGAGAGTTGTCGTTATGTTCTTTAAGCAAATGCTTGTCCAAATAATCTATAAATTTCATAGTTTTTTCTTGTATGATATAGTTAGCGACTATAACATACGCTCCTTTCGTTTTTCTTTTT
>CAZFQD010000078.1:0-10756 GCA_964520885.1 uncultured Oscillospiraceae bacterium
TCACCTCTAAAACGAATACTTTTTCGTATTATACACTATTTTTACCATTTAATCAACAAAAAACGACTAATTAAATTAATATCTAAGCTTTGAAGTAGCACTATGAGCATGACAAATAGCCACAGCCAAAGCATCTGCAACATCATCTGGCTTTGGAGTTTTTTCAAGATTCAAAATTATTTTCGTCATCTCCATAACCTGCTTTTTATCAGCCCTACCATAACCAACAACTGCTTGTTTTACCTGCAATGGTGTATATTCAAAGCAATTAATTCCGTTTTTTCTTGCGGCTAAAAGAATTATTCCTCTTCCATGTCCTACTGAAATTGCAGTTTTTACATTTGTATTAAAAAATAGTTCCTCAACTGCAACCGAATCAGGTCTATGCTTAATGCATAGTTCACAAAGCCTATCATAAATAATTTCTAATCGTTCTGGAAGTTCCATTCCTGCAGGTGTTGAAATTATTCCATATTCTAAAGTAATAAATTTATTTCCAATATATTCAATAACACCAAAACCAACAGAAGCAATTCCAGGGTCAACACCAATTATTTTCATAGTTCATTCCTTTTTATTAATAATTTTTGAAAGTTCTAATGATGCCGATACTGCACTTGTAACTGCTTTTGAGGTAATTGTTGCTCCGCTTATTGCTTGAATTTCATTATCATTAGAAGGTGATCTTTTTACAACTTCAAATGGATTATCTGTGCTATTATTTAAATATTGATTTAAAAAACTTTTCTCTGATGCTTTTGTTCCTAATCCTGGAGTTTCATTATTTTCACCTATACTTACACCTAATACTTTATTTTCGTTTGACACTCCAACAGTAACTTTAATTTCTCCGCCATAACCTTTTGGAGTAGCACTAAATACATACCCTATTTTTTTATTGTTTTTGTCGTATGCTATATATATTTCTTTTACTAATTTGCTACTATCATTATTTTCCCAATTCTCTATTTTTTCAAAATCATTTGCTCCACTAATTACTTGTTTTCTTTGTTCTAATTCATCAATATTAATTCTTTCAAAAATCGTATCCTTGGTAATAAAATTAACTAAAGCTAAGCAAAAAGTAGCAATAAAGGAAATTGCTAATAGTGAAAGTGTAGGCTTAATAAAATCTTTCATAGTTTTTTTCCTCCAAAACTTTTTGGAATAATGAATTTATCAATTAATGGAACCACCAAATTCATTAATAAAATTGAATATGAAACTCCCTCAGGATAACCGCCATAAAGCCTAATTACTGCAGTTATTAATCCACAACCAACACCCATAATTACTTTACCTTTCGAGGTAATTGGCGAGGTTGTATAATCAGTTGCCATATAAAAAGCACCTAACATTAGTCCCCCTGCAAGAATTTGAAATAAAAAATCTCCTTCAAAAAGATTTTCGCCTCCGAAAATCCAAGTTAATAAAGCAACTGTTCCAATAAAAGTTAATGGTATTTCAAGAGTAATTACCTTTTTAATAATAAGATAAATTGCTCCGATTAGTAAAGCTAATGCCGATGTTTCTCCAATACAACCTCCAACATTTCCAATAAATAAATTAAATATAGAAGGCAATGAACCTACTGCTTCCGTTCCGCCTTTTGCTAATGTTAACGGAGTAGCTGTGCTAACCATATCAAATGCAGAATTCTGCCACAAAGTCATTTGAACAGGCCAAGAAGCCATTAAAAAGGCTCTTGCCGCAAGTGCTGGATTAATAAAATTATGCCCTAATCCTCCAAAGGGCATTTTTACAATAAATATGGCAAAAAATCCACCAATTACTGCTATCCATAAAGGTATCGTAGGAGTTAAATTTAAGGCTAATAATACTCCAGTAACTATTGCACTTAAATCATTAATTGTAGATTTTTTCTTAAATATTTTTGTCCATAAGTATTCAGAAACAATACAGGACAATACTGTTACTAAAACAACAAGCAAAATTTTTATGCCAAAGAATATCGCTGCCGCAATAGTAGCAGGGATTAAAGCAATTAAAACATCTCTCATTATTTTTTTTGTTGTTTGTTGGCTTTTTATATGAGGGGACGAACTAACTAATAGATTTAATTCCATATTATTAAAATTCCTCCTTATAGAAGTTAAATGTTACTTGCTGATTTTTTTAGTTCTATTTTAGCGTTGCGAATTGATTGAACAATATGCCTTGAAGCAGGACAAATATATGAACAACAGCCACATTCAATGCAGTCATTTATATAATAATTAATTGTCTCCTTCGCTCTTCCGTTTACTGACAAAGCATTAATGCTAAGTGGTAAAAGCTCCATCGGGCATACGAAAACACATTTTCCACAGCGAATACACACACTTTCAACTGTTTTACTAATATCCTTTTCACACAGTGCTATTATAGCATTTGTTGGTTTTAAAACTACACTATCTAATGAAAATTGTGCAACTCCCATCATAGGACCTCCAACAATAATCTTTTTAGGCTTTTCAGAAAAGCCACCACAAAACTCAAAAACCTCACTTAAAGATGTTCCAATTAGCACTTCAATATTCATAGCATTTTTTATGCATGTTCCTTCAACTGTAACTCTTTTTTTAATTAAAGGAATTCCTGTTTTTATATACTCAGCTAAAAAAGAAACAGTGTTCACATTTTGAACAACAACTCCAACATCCAATGGTAATCCATTCATAGGAACTCTTAATCCTGTAATAGCATAAATTAATTGTTTTTCTCCGCCTTGAGGATAACGAGTTTTTAAAGCAACAATTTCTATGCTATTATCCCCTTCAATTAATTTAGATAAATAATTTATAGCTTTTTGTTTGTTTTTTTCAATTCCAATAAAAACTTTTTTTACATCTATTATTGACATTAATAACTTAATGCCATCAATAATACTTTGTCCTTTTTCTATCATTTCTCTATAATCTGAAGTAATAAACGGTTCGCATTCAGCTCCGTTAATTATTAATGTGTCAATTTTTTTATCAGGTGGAGGGGAAAGTTTTATAAATGTAGGAAAGCCTGCACCTCCTAAACCGACTATGCCACTTTCTTTTATTTTCTCAATCAAATCTGCTTTATTTTTAGTATTTATTGGTGCTATACTTTTGTGCAATTTTTGAAGCCCATCTGGAACTATTTCTACTGCTAAAACAGTTTCTCCTGAAAGTCCTAAATAAGGCTTTATATCAATTACTGTTCCCGAAACACTTGAGTGAACAGGAGAAGATACAAAACCTTTTGTTTCCCCTATTTTCTGACCAACAAAAACATAATCACCTTTTTTAACAATTGGTTCACAAGCCGAACCAATATGCTGAAGCATAGGAATTATAACTTTCGTAGGCAAAGGCATTACAACAGTTTTCAATTCCGAAGTGTTTTTAAAATTTGGAGGGTGAATTCCTCCTTTAAATGACTTTAATTGTTTTTGCAAGTGATTTCACCTCTATTATTTTATTTGGCCTAATTTGAAAACGAATAATAATATACAATAAATAGTAAGTGTTACTAACCCAACTGGAATACCAAATTTTGCCCATTCTTTTGATTTTATTTTTAACTTCCCAGCAGAAATAATATTTGGTATGTTGCCCGGAATTAGCATTCCACCACTTATTAGAAGACCTAACAAAATTGCTTTGACTTTAAATGGGTCCATAGTTTTGCTAATTTCTGCCGAAGCCAAAGTTGCATTATCCAATATTGCCGATATTATATTTGCCCAATATAAAAACACATTATTTAAACCTGCAACATATTTATCAATCATAAGTTTAAAACCATTGCCCAATAAAATTAAAGCAATAACAAATAGAAAAACCTTTCCTGCTCTAATTAGTATATCTTTATTTGTTTCTTCAACTATGTCAACAACATCCAAATCTTTTATGACTTTTTCGCCATCTAAACTTATAGTAGCATCTTTTGCAACTTTTGAAATCTTACTTATATAAATGCCTCCAAAAATTCCAAAAGCTAAAACTCCAAATATAATCCAAAAGTTTAATAAACTAAATAAATACCAGAAACTTTGCTTCATATTTGATGTTACAACAACAGCAATTGGCTCTCCAGCAGGAGTTAAAATTGCTCCTAAGCCAATTGAAAAGCAAGTAATGATTGTTAAACGAATTTTAGCCTTATGAGTAATGTGAAGTCCTTGAACAATTTCAACTAAAATAAGTGCGGCAATAATTGCTGTAATTACACTTGATATAAAACCCAAAACTACAACTATTAAAAAAATTAAAACCGGCTCAGGCAATTTATTTTGAACATAAGAAATAAAGTTATTAATTTTTTTCTTTGTAAATTTAAAAAGAAAACCTGCTATTAATACTGCACCGGTAATAATATATAAATTAATATCTTTCGCAATTTCTTCTAACAACTGTAAATTAAGAACTCCTGAAATAATTACAGACAAAATACCCATAACAAATAAAAATATTTCCAAATTGTGTTCAACCTTTTTAAAGCAAAATGGCAAAACTAAGACTAAAATAAGAACAACTAACAACCCAATTATTTCTATAGACATATTTCTCCACACTTTTTTATAAATTTATCTTTTAGTATAATAACACATATTAATAAAAAATTAAACACATTGAAATATATTTTATGTTTTAACTAATAATAAGCATTGTTTTCATAAAGAATTAAACAAATTCACTTATAATTAGTTAAGAAAATAGGGCAGTAGTTATTACTGCCCTTAAATGATACTCTATGAATAAATTATTTTTTTATATTTGGTAAAGCTTCTAAACTTTTGTTCATTTCCTTAATATCAAACTCAGTATCAATTAACTTATTATTTAAATAACTTTCATATGCAGTCATATCAAAATAGCCATTTCCAGAAAGGCAAATTAAAATAACTTTTTCTTGTCCGCTTTGCTTACATAACAAAGCTTCATCTATGCCCTTTTTAATTGCATGAGCGGATTCTGGAGCAGGAATAATTCCTTCAGTCTGTGCAAACATAACAGCTGATTCAAATACTTCCTTTTGTTTATATGCTATTGCCTCAATAAATCCTTCTTTATATAACTGACTAACTAACGGAGATTCCCCATGATAGCGAAGTCCTCCAGCATGAATACCTGCTGGGGTAAAATCATGACCTAAGGTGTACATTTTTGCAATAGGAGCCATCTTTGCTGTATCACCGTAATCAAATTCATAAACACCCTTTGTTAAGGTTGGACAAGCTTTAGGTTCAACTGCTATACAACGAACATTTTTACCTGCAATTTTATCTGCAATAAACGGGAATGCAATACCAGAAAAATTAGAGCCACCACCACAACAAGCTATTACCATATCCGGATACTCATCAATAACATCTAATTGCTTTTTAGCCTCTTGACCAATAACAGTTTGATGCATACAAACATGATTAAGAACTGAGCCTAATGAATAGTTGGTATCACTGTGAGTAGCTGCATCTTCAACTGCCTCACTAATTGCAATACCTAAACTACCTGTAGTATTCGGGTCTCTTTCCAATATCATTCTACCAGCATTTGTTAAATTTGTAGGACTTGAAAAAACATTAGCTCCATAGGTTTCCATCAAAATTCTGCGATAAGGCTTTTGTTCATAGCTAACCTTAACCATATAAACTGTGCAATCAAGACCGAATTTATGAGCCGCCATAGATACAGCACTACCCCATTGACCTGCACCTGTTTCAGTAGCAATTCTCTTCATTCCTGCCATTTTGTTATAGTATGCTTGTGGTAATGCTGTGTTCAACTTATGGCTTCCTGTAGCATTTCCACCCTCATATTTGTAGTAAATTCGAGCAGGTGTGTCCAGTTGCTTTTCCAAATCTCTTGCTCTATAAAGAGGAGATGGGCGGAATTTCACATACGCATCCCTAACCTCTTTTGGAATTTCAATAAATTTTTCTCCTGAAACCTCTTGTTCAATTAATGACATAGGGAAAATTACATTCATATCAGAAGGGGATAACATTTCACCTGTCATAGGGTTGAAATATGGTGCAGGCTTATTTGGCATATCTGCAATAATATTATACCAATACTTCGGAATATCCTCCTCTCCTAAAATGACCTTTGTTACATTATTCTTGTTTAGCATATCCTTTTCTCCTTTCATATTTTAGTTTTTAAATGCAAAAAAACCATACCTCCCCTATTTTTGGGGCGATATGGCTCGCGGTGCCACCCAAATTAAGCTAAATTAGCTCATCTTTTTCGGATATATTAACAAAAATATCCTACCCTTATAACGCAGGGATTACGGCTTGGAATACTTGCCATAGATGGCTTTCCCCCTTGCTCCTTAGGACTCCATTCACTATAATTATTCATATTGGGCTTGCACCATCCCCAAATCGCTAAAATGAATATGGTAATAGTTACTATTTCCATTCATAGGATTTATAATATATTTAGTAATTTTATTATACTGGTTGATAATTAATTTGTCAATAAGAATTTTATTAATAATGAATAATTTCTACTTTAAAGATTAAATTACTTTTAAAGCAAGATAACTTAAATAAAATATTAATAGTATTATTCCGCTATATCTTTTTAATTGTTTTTTGCGAAATGATAACAAAAATAAGAGTATTGTTGACCCAAAAACAAAAACAAAATCCCATTCTACACCTTTCATTTTATCAATAGGATTAATAGAAGATGATACACCAAGTACTAAAAGAACATTGAAAATATTGCTTCCAATAATATTACCAACTGCAATTTCGTCTTTTCCCTTAATTATAGCAATAATTGTTGTAATGAGTTCTGGAAGAGAAGTACCTACTGCTACTAATGTAAGACCAATAATAAACTCACTTACACCAAATGACCTTGCAATTCCAGTACTTGAAACAACTACAAAATTTCCGCCCAAAACAACGCTTGCAATGCTTAGTATTAATATAATTATTAGTTTTACCCTTGACTCTTTTTTTGTAATAGAATTATTTTGGTCGTTAATATCCTCATCATCAATATGTAGTGATGTCTTTGAACGAGTATATATATAAAATAAAAAAACTATAAAACTAAGTAGTAATATAATACCATCAATTTTTGACAAAACTCCACCAATAAAAAATATAAACAACAAAAATATTTGAACTGCGAACATTAATGGCATTTCTTTTATTATAATTGTTTTTTCAATATGAATTGGTTTGATAATTGCCGCAATAGCAATAACTAAAGCAATATTAGCAATAGAACTGCCAAGAACATCTCCCATAGATATATGGTTTGTCTTTGATACACCTGTCACAATACCAATTATTAGTTCAGGAGCACTTGTTCCAAATGCCACAATAGAAAATCCAATAATGAATGCGGGAACTTTAAGAGACTTCGCAAGTTTAGATGCCGCATCTATCATATATTCCGAGCCTTTTATTAATAATATAAATCCAAATAATATTATAGCAAAATCTTTTAACAATAATTCATCTTCTTTCAAAATCAAATTTTAGTGGAAATTAAAAAAACATTATGTATTAACAAAGCTATAAATAAAAAAGCGGGGAACTATTTATACAAGCTCCCCACACAAAAAGTTTATTCTTGTAAACAAATATATTATTTACCCAACAGATATATTTAAAATTAATACAAATTTTAAACTCAATAAAAACTTATATTTATGGTAAAATAATTAGCAATTATTCTTTATCCTTTTCATTGCAACAGCATTTTTCATCATCGCAACATTCTTCATCGTCGCAACATTCATCAAAATCAAGTTCAATTTGCTTTCCACAAACTGGACATATAATTTCATCCATATCAAAATCTTCATCATCAAGTTCTATTTCCTCGCCACAAGATGGACAAACTACATCACAACAATCATCTTCAAATTCATCTTCTCCAAACATAACATCTTCAACCTCTTCTAAATCTTCGTCAATTAGTTCAACATATTCTGAAAGTTCAGCATAATTATCCTCTAAATCTGTAACAGAAAAAGAAACATCCTCCAAAACATCAACTATAGCCTTTAATAGTTTTCCTTCCTTTGTGCTTTCATTAATTTCTAAGCCTTCAGCAAGACCTTTTAAATAAGAAACTTTTTCATTAATAGTCATAGTAACATCCTCCTATATTTTTTATTATACCCTTATGCTCTCTCCATATACTCGCCAGTTCTCGTATCAATTTTTAATAAATCACCAACATTAATAAACAGCGGAACCTTAATTTCTGCTCCCGTTTCAAGTGTAGCAAGTTTTACAGCTCCTGTTGCAGTATCACCTTTAAAACCGGGGTCAGTTTCTACTACCTCAAGAACAACAAATAGTGGCGGTTCTACCCCAAATACATTGCCTTTAAAGGATAATACCTTTACAATCATATTTTCCTTAATAAATTTGAAATTATCACTTAATTTATCAGCATTTATTGGTTGCTGTTCGTAATTTTCAACATCCATAAAATAAAAAAGGTCACCATCTTTATAAAGATATTGCATTTCTCTTCTTTCAATGTATGCAAGTGGAAATTTATCACTTGGATTATATGTTCGCTCAACAACTGCTCCTGTTATTATATTTTTGGTTTTTGTTCTAACAAATGCTGCTCCTTTTCCCGGCTTAACATGCTGAAATTCAACTACTTGATAAACATTTCCATCCTGCTCAAAAGTAACCCCGTTACGAAAATCCCCTGCTTGTATCATTGGATAATCCTCCAAATTTATTTTCTTTTTATATTTTAAATCATTAATCTTGTTTTTGCAAGTAAAAAAACAAATAATTCTATTTATTTTTTTGATTTTTTTCTTTTTCCTTTAAATAATATGGTTCCATATTTTAATATAATAATATAAAATAATTCGCAAACTATAACAAAAGCTAAAAATAACTGTATTAAAAAGTTTCTATTTTTTTCCCTTTCTATCTCAATATTGAATAAATCAATGGCATTTCTCTCTCCCTCTAATTTTGCTTTTTCTAAATCAGAACCTGTAATACTATCATCATTAGTAACTATTTCTGTTGTATTTTTACTTGTATCAGTTTGTGTTCGTGTAACATTAATCTTATATGTTTTTGTCGTCCCATCTGCAGCAGTAACAATTACCGAAACAATATTTTGTCCAATTTTAAAATTTGTATTTCCAGAAAACGAAACTGTGGCATCGCTATCTTCAGCAACATAAATTGGATTTACTCTTGTAGTAGTAAAATCTACTATAGCTGTGTAATTGTAAATTTCCTTTTTAAATGTTGGTTTTAAATTTGCCTCTTGAAGAGATAAAGAGGTTAAAAATGTATTGCTTGATAATCTATCTGAAACCTCAATATTTATAGGCTCAGAAGGAATTTGTGTATATTCAATACTCTCGTTTCCAAAGGCTTTATAAGGTTCACCTACCTCAAAGCTACCATTTCCCAAGGAAGTTGTTGTTGCTTGAAAGGTAATTGTGGCTATATCCATACTCTTATTAATAGGTTTATTAGAAAGGGTTTCAAAGCTAATGTAAACCTTGTTTGAATAAGTTGGTGAAGTAATTGTTAACTCTTCATCATCTGTCCCCAATGCCGCACTTGATTTATATTCAAATAAGCTCCGATTATATTCAATAGGTAAATCCTCAAAAGAATAAATACCATCATCATTAGAGTAAAACTTAGATAGTTCTAAATGAACCTTAACAACAACTGTTTTGCCCTGTGCTACAGCATAAGAACTTGAGCTAAGCACAACTTTTACTGCTCCATCAAAAAAATATGAAGATGAGGTTGAAGACGAAGTTGAAGACGAAGACGAGGTTGAAGACGAAGACGAAGTTGAAGACGAAGGCGAAGACGAAATTGAAGACGAAGGCGAAGACGAAATTGAAGACGAAGTTGAAGACGAAGAGCTGGTCGCGTGTGGTCTTAACAAAAATTCTGAAAAAACTCCAAATAATAATAAAAAAGCTAAAACGCTGCAAATTATTATTGCAAAAATTCTTTTCATATGACCTCCTAAAACTTTAAGTTCATTGCTAAAATTTATTTTACTACATTTATACACCTTATTCAACTAATTTTTAAAAATTCTTAATTTTTTTGTTGAGTTTTTGAACGGCGGGGTTGAATAGTTGCATTTTTTTAAAAAAAATCATAAAAAAAACTTGTGTTTTTAAAAATATTATGGTAATATGCTTTTGCAATCATTAATAAAGAGGTGAAGTGAGATGAAAGAAGGAATTCATCCAAATTACGAAAAAACAACTATTAAATGTGCCTGTGGTGAAATAATTGAGACAAGTTCAACAAAAAAAGATATTCGTGTTGAAATATGTTCAAAATGTCATCCTTTCTTTACCGGTAAGCAAAAGTTTGTTGATGCAGGTGGCAGAGTTGATAGATTCAACAAAAGATTTGGACTTGAATAAGTATAATTACATTAATTATCCAGAAGTTTTTTTGCTTCTGGATATTTTTTTATATCTTTAAAATTTATTTGATGATTTAAAAATAAGCTATTAAGTTAGATCAGCCTTCTTGAATACCTATAAATCAGCATATTTACAGTATGTTGCGAAATTAATAAGTCGTCTTTTTAAAAAAGTCAAGAAAACCGCATCGAATTGAAACAACTTTAGATGAAATGTGATTTTCCGATTAGTCATTGCGAACGAAGTGTGGCAATCCGTAACCCCCTGCAACCGTTATAGATACGGATTGCCACACCAGTCTGCGGACTGGTTCGCAATGACATGCCGACACTTTGCTGACTTAACTTAATAGGCTAAA
>CAZFQD010000079.1:0-10649 GCA_964520885.1 uncultured Oscillospiraceae bacterium
GCGAAAATTAGGTGCTGTCAGCTGTTTTTAAAGTAAAATTTTTGACAGTACCTACTTCTAAAAGGAGGGCAAATTATTATATGAGTTCAATTAAAAAACCTATTTCAGTAAGAAAAAAACAATTTAAAAAGTTTATTTTGTCGTTAGTTTCTACCGCAGGGATAATGTTATTAATATTAATTGCATTTCTTTTGTTAAACAATAATTCAAAGTTTTCATTAGAGCAAACAAAAAAAGGGCAAGAGTATTTTTTGGCAAAAAATTATCCAAAAGCAGAGGAAGCATACAAAAAAGCTTTAAGTGCCGATGAAAAAAACAATATTGCAAGGTTAGCATTAGTGCAAACACTTGATTTGTTAGAAAAAGATGATGATGCAGTTATTATTGCTTTAAAGGGAGTTGAGTTAAACCCCGGCAATATTGATTTTTATCGTTTTGTTATTCAAAACTATACTAAAAACAATAAAATTGATAAGGCTCAGAAATTCATATCCGAAATTACTATTCAACCAATATTATTAAAATTAAACGATGAAACCCCTGCACCTATCAAGTTTTCTCCCAATCCCGGTTCTTATGACCGTTCAATTACAGTAACCTTGACATCTGATGCCAACAGCACAATTTATTACACAATTGATGGTAGTTCTCCAAATTTAAATTCCCCTAAATACACTACTCCTTTAACTGTAGATATGGAAAAAACAAACATAAAAGCAATTGCAATTAATAATATATTCTTAATTGGCAACGAAGTAACAGTTAGCTACAATATTTATAAAGACAATCAAAGATATACATTTATTGACTCTAAAATTGAGGCAATTGTTCGCTCTATATTTTCAAGACCGACAGGAGATATGTTGTATAAAGATATAATAACAATAACTCGCCTTTCAAATTATGATATTAATGGAAAACCAATTGCTGACTATATTAGGAGTTTAGATGACCTTTTAGCAATGAAATCTCTTACCGACTTATCGCTCAATAGCGAACCGGTTATTGGCAACTTAAGCATATTTGCTTCGCTTTCAGCATTAAGAAATGTAAATTTATATGCTTGCGGAATTGATGATGCCGATTTAAAAGACATTTGCTCTGCAAAATGGATTACCTCTTTAAAATTAGATAAAAATCAAATTACAGATTTAACTCAGTTGACACAGTTAGATTCCCTTTCAGTATTTTCGGCTTCTGATAATAAAATTAGCAGTATTGAGCCTTTGGGTATTTTAGCAGGAATAAAAGAACTTGATTTATCAAAAAACAACATATCCAATATTGAAAGCATAAAAATTCTCACAGCTTTAAAAACTCTTGATTTATCAAGTAATAAAATTTCATCTTTTAATCCTTTTCTATCTTTAACTAACCTCCAAGAATTAAAGCTTTCTAACAATTCAATTCAAAACATAAGTGGAATTGCCGTGCTTTCTACAATAAAAACCCTAAATTTATCTTCAAATAAAATTGATAATATTACACCTCTTTCTTCGCTTTATTCTCTTAATAGTCTTGATTTGAGTAATAATAAAATAATAGATTTATCTTCTTTATCCAATTTAAATTTAAAAGTACTTGTTTTAATTAATTGTGGTATTATTGATTTAACTCCGCTTTCCAAAATTAATACCTTAATAAGATTAGATTTAAAAAACAACACTAAATCAACAAATATTTCTCCATATATTAATGATATTACTGACCTTTCGCCTATATCTAATCTTATTGAACTTCAAGATATTAATTTAAGTTTAAATACAAATTTATCAAATCTTAAACCATTAATAAATTGCAGTAAATTAACTACAATTTACTGCATAGATTGTCCTAATGTAAACCAAGCTGATTTAGCTACATCAAACATTAAGGTTTATTATAATTAGTCTTTACTTTAAAATCATAAAGTAAAGTATTTATGAACTTTTTTCAAGACCAAGCAATTGTGGCATTTGAATATAATAAGTTGTTTTTTTATTAAGGTCAAAATAGATTTTATAATAGTAATAATCTACTGCTTCAAAAAAACTATTTATATTTTCCCAAGGCGATAAAGGCGGAATATCACAGCCACTTGAAATAACAAAGTTATTAAACTGTCCGCATTGGTTTAATATCTTTGTTGTTTTTTTGAAAACAGAAGATGGAGTTCCATTTTTAAATTCATTAGCAGGGTCAATATTTCCGCAAACCAATTTATCATTTGGAACAAGTTTTAGCATCTCGTATATATCAATATTATTCCCAAAATGTAAAATCTTTGCCCCATTTGTTAAAATAGATTTTATTAAAGGAATTGTATTTCCGCAATTGTGATAAATTACAATGAAATTCTCATCTTGAACTGCATCTATTATTTTTTTTATATAATAAGTTGAAAATTCATCATTTAAGTCAGGACCTAAAATTCCAGCGGCTGGCTCTGCCATAACAATACCGTTCGCTCCTGCTTTTTTGTATTCATTAATATAAGAAATTAAAAACTCACTTACCTTTTCTAAAACAATTTTTACAGTTTCGGGTTCTGTATAACACTTAATCATTGTCTCTGCCATTTCCATAAGTCTTCCTGCTAACGAAAAGGGACCTATGCAACCTCCGAAAACCGGACGGTCAGTTATTTCTAAAACTGCTTTTTTTACTGCATTAATATAAATATTAGTTCTGCCTTCATAAACTTTTGGTATCTTTAATGCTTTTGCATCTTCTTTTGTATCTATTAATCTTCCAATAACTGTGGGAACTTCATCTTTTGAAAATCTGATTTGTGCTCCAAAAACTTCAGCTTCAACTGATAAATCCATAAAACCGAGAGTTGCAGAAGTTTTGCATTTTTCTGCAATAGTTTTCATACAATTAACTTGTAGTTCGCTATTATATAGTAATTCTTTCACATCAATGTTTAATAAAGTAATGGCTGGAAAAGACAAAACAGGCATAGCCTTTTTTACTTTCTCATTTCTTATTTCATTAATCCATTCGTCCATATTTCTTTTCATTGTTTTCACCCCAAAATATTATTTATAATTTAATTATATGCTATTAAAAAAGCAATTCCATAATTATTTAACTTATTTTTGCACTATTTTATTATTATTATTTTTAAATAATGAATATAAATATTAATAAGCCTTGAATAATTTTACTATTAGTAGTATAATAAAATAGTATGAATATGCGTTCAAGAAAGGAAAAATAGTGTATTGTATTGGAGATAAGGTCGTTTGTCCACTTCACGGAGCAGGAATAATAGAAAATATAATTACTCGTTCAACTTCTACAGTTGATACGGAATTTTTTGTTGTGCGTCTTTTAAGTATTGGTCTTAAAATTACAATACCAACTTCTTCAATGGAAAACTCAGGAATTAGATACATAATTACTAAAAAGAATGCAAAAAACTTAGTTGATACCTTTCATTCACTTAATTTTGAATATGACTCAAATTGGACAAAGAGATATAGAGACAATATGGAAAGATTAAAAACAGGAGATATATTAGAAGTTGCAAAAGTTTACAAGAGTTTAGCCGAAAGAAATAAAATCAAAGGTTTATCTGCTGGCGAGAGAAAAATGTACCAACTTGCAAAACAAATATTATTTAGCGAACTTATGCTTTCACTTGACTGTGAAAAATGTGATATTGAAGATTATTTAAGCATTAATATAGAATTAGATGAAGAAATATAAAATAGTTTTAATTAATAGAATGCGAGTTTTCATAAAAATGAGGTGAATTATTTGGGAATAATGAACTTATTTAATAGAGGACAAAAAAAAGAGGAGCACCCATATACTACAGCAATTATTGCCGCCGCTGGAAATGGCAGTAGAATGGGGTTAGGCTTTAAAGATAAACAACTTATTTTAATTAATGGAACACCTGTTATTTCCTATTCAATAAGAGCTTTTGAAGATGCTACTACTATTGACGAAATAATTATTGTTTCCAAAGAAGAAAATATTTTGCGTTTTGCCGATTTAGTTAAAGATTTTGAATTCAAAAAAGTTTCAAAAATTATTTGTGGTGGTCAAACCCGAACTCAATCTGTTTTTAATGCTATAAATGAATTAGATGAAAAAACGAGGTACATATCAATACACGATGGTGCAAGACCTTTTGTTAACTCAAACACTATAAACGAGGTAAACTATGCGGCTTATAAATATAATGCAGCCGCTTGCTATGTTAAGATTAAGGACACTATTAAGAATATTGACAATGCTGGGTTTGTTAAAGATACTATTGACAGAACTTATTTAGGAGCAGTTCAAACTCCACAAGCCTTTTCTTTAAAATTATATCTTGCCTGCTCGTCACTTGCACAACAAAGAGGAATTAATTATTCTGATGATTGTCAAATAATTGAGCAAGGTGGAAAAAAGGTTTATTTAATTGAAGGCTCTTATAATAACATTAAAATTACTACTAAAGAAGATATAGCTTTAGCAGAGGCATTACAAAAAGCAGTTAATAATGTATAATTTAATTATTAGTTCAATTTGGGAGTGATAAAAATGCGAATTGGAAATGGCTATGATGTTCATAAACTTATTGAAGGCAGAGAACTAACATTAGGTGGAGTTATTATTCCATATGAAAAAGGTCTGCAAGGGCATAGTGATGCCGATGTATTAGCCCATTCAATTATGGATGCACTTTTAGGAGCTTCTTGTTCAGGAAATATTGGCAAATTTTTCCCTGATACAGATGAAATATATAAGGACATTTCAAGTTTGCTTCTTTTAAAAATGGTAGTAAATCAATTAGATATGCATAGTTATAAGATAATTAATATTGACTGTATAATAGTTGCCCAAAACCCAAAATTATCTCCATATATTGATAATATGCGAGAAAATTTAGCAAATGCTTGCGATATTAATGCGAGCCAAATTTCAATAAAGGCCACTACCGAAGAAGGCTTAGGCTTTACAGGGACAGGAGAAGGCATTGCATGCCATAGTGTTTGTTTAATAGATTAAAAAAAAATTTCATAATAATAAAAAGAGCATATTTTAGAGAAAACCTATAAAATGGGATTATAATAATACCATTTAGGTTGTTTAAAATATGCTCTTTATTAGTTATATTTAGGGCTATGACATACTTTGTTCTGCTTGCTGAATTATTTTCTTAACCATTTGTCCGCCTACTGAACCATTTTGTCTTGAAGTTAAATCTCCATTATAACCGTCTTTTAAAGTTACACCAACTTCACGAGCTGCTTCAGCTTTAATTCTATTAAAAGCACCCTTTTTAGCCATTATTTTCACCTCCAAATATTTATTCACAAATATTTTTTGCTATAAGTTGAAAATAATACTATGCAAATTTTTCTAATTTAAAATTATAACCCATATTTTGAAAAAACTCTTTTTTTATTATACCTTGATTATCTGATTTCTTAGTATATTATTTTTTAAGGTTTTACTTAAATTTTAACATAGAGCCTAATTAAATAGAATTAATAGCTAAAATAAGAGATGCAAATACAATGGAAGACATAGATAATAACTTAATCAATATATTAATTGATGGACCAGAAGTGTCTTTGAAGGGGTCTCCTACAGTGTCGCCTACAACCGATGCTTTGTGAGCATCGCTTCCCTTGCCACCAAAAGCACCAGCCTCAATGTTCTTTTTGGCATTATCCCAAGCTCCGCCCGAATTTGCCATCATAATTGCAAGGATAAAGCCTGTAACTGTTGCACCTGCAAGCATACCGACAACACCGTTTACGCCGAGAACCATACCAACTACAATAGGGACAATAACAGCTAAAAGTGCAGGCAATATCATTTCTTTTTGTGCGGCTTTTGTACAAATTGTTACACAGGTCTCATAATCGGGGTCAGCAGTACCTTCCATAAGTCCTTTAATTTCTTTAAACTGACGTCTAACCTCCATAACAATGCTTTGTGCAGCACGTCCCACAGCATCCATAGTAAGAGCCGAAAACAAAAACGGTAGCATACCTCCTATGAAAAGCCCTATTAAGACGGGGGGATTTACTATTTCAATATTAAATTGAAAATCAGGCTTCAATATTTTAACTTGTTCAATATAAGAAGCGATAAGAGCTAATGCTGTAAGTGCGGCAGAACCGATTGCGAAGCCCTTGCCCGTAGCCGCAGTAGTATTTCCAAGAGAATCCAAAGCATCAGTACGAATCCTTACCTCTTTATCGAGATGAGCCATTTCTGCAATACCGCCAGCATTATCGGCAATAGGACCATATGCGTCGGTAGCAAGTGTAATACCTAAGGTGGACAACATTCCAACAGCCGAAAGACCAATACCATATAATCCAACATTGAAATTTGCTCCACCACCAGAAACATAAAAACTTACAAGTATTGATGCACTTACTATTATTATAGGAGCTACTGTTGAAAGCATACCAAGTGATATACCTCCAATAATAACGGTAGCAGGACCTGTTAATGATGTTTTAATCAATTTTTTTGTTGGTGAATAGTTATCCGATGTAAAAAATTCTGTAAAGTAACCAATTAATATACCCGCCATAAGACCCGATAATACGGCAAAATAAATGCCAATTTTGTCTGAGCCTAACACATAATAAACAAGAGGAAAAGATATAACTGCAATTAGCAATCCAGTAATCCAAACTCCGCGACGCAGAGCAAAAAGAAGAGATTTTTGATTGGCATTTTCTTTTGTCTTTACAAAAAAAGTACCTACTATAGATGCGAGTATTCCGATAGCAGCCATAATCATCGGAATAGAAACGCCTTTAAACCCATAACCTGCGGCAACAGCAAGAGCCGAAGTAGATACAATAGAACCGACATACGATTCATAAAGATCGGCACCCATTCCAGCAACATCGCCTACATTGTCGCCTACATTATCCGCAATAACGGCAGGATTACGAGCATCATCTTCAGGAATGCCAGATTCAATCTTGCCGACAAGGTCGGCACCAACATCAGCCGCTTTTGTGAATATACCACCACCTACACGAGCAAAGAGTGCCATTGATGATGCACCCATACCAAAAGTAAGCATTGCAGATGTAATTTCTTGTATTTTTTTTGATTCATCTGCTATTATATTTACATTTGAAAACCAAAATTTAAGAAAATAAAACCATATTGAAATATCTAAAAGACCAAGTCCAACAACGGTGAATCCCATAACCGCACCGGCTGAAAAAGCAATATTAAGACCAGAGTTTAAACTGTGCTTTGCCGAATTAGCCGTTCTCGAATTTGCTGCTGTAGCGATTTTCATTCCTATAAAACCTGATAAACCTGAGAAAAAACCGCCGGTTAAAAACGCAAACGGCACAAAAGGAGTAAGAAATTTAAACCAAACCATAATACTGAGTATTATGAACATTGCAACAAAAAACAAGGCGACACCGCTATATTGTCTTTTTAGATAAGCATTAGCACCTCTTCTGATAGCTTTAGAGATTTTTACCATTAACTCATTACCTTCAGGAGCACGCAAAACCTTTAAAGCTAAATACAGTGCAAAAATCAGTGCTATAATTGCACCGATAGGAGACAAGAGTGTATAATCCATTTAATTTTCCTCCAAATATTATTATTCTTTCACAATGCCAAACTCTAATAATACCATAAACCCACTTACCAATCAGCGATTTAACATTTTCAATATATTAACATAGTTTTACCATATTTTCAATACAAAATTTTAATATTATCTTGATTTTTTCTGCATTTGTCAAACATTTGGTGCTTTTTTTAATATTCTAAGCAATATTTTCTAATTAGGGCTTACTCAAAAACTAAAAATCGCTGGTACAGAACGATTATCAGCAATTTTCAGTTCTATAATCTGTATGGTTTTTTATATAATTGCTAAAAAACAATACAGATTATAGTTGCAAGATAAATCTTGCAATATGAGTTCGCCGATAATTACGGCTACAAAACTGCGAAAGCTTAGCTTTTTCGCCGTTTTGAGTGGCAAATTAAATTTGCCACACTCAAAAATCCAACAAGTTAACTTTTTGAGCATGCCCTAATTATAAATAATTAACCCATATTCTGAAAAAAGCTCTTTTATTTTATTTTTAATGCCTTTATTTTCATCTAAAATTAACATTTCATCCTTTGCAATAATTTCTCTTGCGGCAATTTGTGCCTCGTTTAAAACCTTAATATCGGTAACCATATTTGCAATTTTTAATGGTGGTAATCCGTGCTGTCGCTCTCCAAAAAAGTTGCCGGGACCTCTTAATTCTAAATCTTTTTCACTAATTTTAAAGCCGTCATTAGTTTTTACCATTACATTTAGTCGTTCTTTTGTTAAAGTAGATTTTGAATTTGAAACTAAAATGCAATAGGATTTTTTATCTGACCTACCAACTCTTCCTCTTAACTGATGAAGTTGTGAAAGCCCAAACCGTTCAGCATTTTCAATTATCATTATTGTGGCATTAGCAACATCAATTCCAACTTCAATTACAGTAGTTGAAACTAAAATGCTAATTTCATTTTGCATAAATTCTTGCATTATTTTTTGTTTTTCTTTGGATTTTAATCGTCCATGCAAAAAGGCTATGTTTATATCGCAAAAATATTTCTCCTTTATTTCGGCAGAGAATTCTTCAACTGCTTTTAACTCTAATTTATCATTTTCCTCTACTAAAGGACAAACAATATATGCTTGCGAACCCTCCTTTACTTGTTTATTTACAAAATTGTATAAGTCATCTCTTTTGGTATCGTCAATTAAAAATGTGTTTATTTTTTTTCTACCGGGTGGCAATTTGTCTATAACCGAAATATCCAAATCACCATATACAATTAAAGCTAAAGTTCGAGGAATAGGAGTGGCTGACATTACTAATGTGTGAGGATTATTGCCTTTTTTAGATAGTATTGCTCTTTGACGAACACCAAAACGGTGCTGTTCGTCAGTTATTACAAGGGCTAAATTTGAAAATTCCACTCTATCCTCAATTAAACTATGAGTTCCAAAAACAAATTGAATTTCCCCTGTTTTTATTTTTTCAATTACTATTTTTTTCTCTTTTTCGGGCAAACCACCTGTTAGCAAACCACATTCAATATCTAATTTGCTCATTATTTCTTTTATTGAATTATAATGCTGATTAGCCAATATTTCAGTAGGTGCCATTAAACAAACTTGACAATCGTTTTTTATTGCAAAATAACCCAAAATAGCGGCTACTACTGTTTTTCCACTGCCAACATCTCCTTGCAAAAGCCTATTCATTGGCACTGTTTCTTGCATATCGGACAGTCCCTCTTTTATGACTTTTTGCTGTGCATTTGTTAGAGTAAAGGGAAGTTTATTATAAAACTCCATTAAATCTACTTTTTTATTTAATATGACACCTATGGCTCCCCTGTTTCTCTTTTTTAGTTCAAATAAGCCAATTTGCAATATTAATAATTCTTCAAATACAAATCGTCTTGTTGCAGTTTCAAGCTGGAAAAAATCACTCGGCATATGAATATACTCTAATGCAAAGCGAATATGGGCTATATTGTATTTTTTTCTTAAATCGTCCGGTAAAAACTCCTCTATATGTTCAGGAATTAATTTTAAAGCATTTTCTACTGCTAATCTAAATATCTTTTGTGAAATACCTGCTGTCAACTGATAAACAGGGAGAATTTTGCCGTTTAAAGTTTCGGTTTCATCGGCTTTTTCTATGCTTGGAGAGGTCATTTCCTTGCCAAAAAAACTGACATTTACTCTACCATAAAATAGATATTTTTCTCCCTCTTTTAAATTTCCTGCTGTATATTTTTGATTAAATAAAGTTATTGTCATAGTTGCACAGTCTTGATCCTCAATTACAAACTTGTAAATAAGCAAACCATTTCTAACCCTTTGTTCTTTTACCTGAGTTATTATTGTTCCAACTACTGAGCATATTTGCTCAGTCCCAGTCTCTTCAATTTTAAATATTTTTGTTCTGTCCTCATAATCTCTTGGATAGTAAAACAACAAATCCTGCACAGTATTAATGCCGAGCTTTAAAAATAGCTCGGCTCTTTTTGGACCTATTCCTTTTAAGTATTGAAGTTGCATAAAGAGAGGATTTAACATATAAACACCCTTTAACAATGAAACAATGAACAGCGAACATCATTTAATAAAGCCTCCTTTTCAAAGGAGGTGTCGCCAAAGGCGACGGAGGATTATAGCCATATTCTTTATTTTAATTCTAAACGGTCAATGACCGTTCACTACAAATAACTTTTCGCTTTTCACTATATTAATTGTCATTTGTTCCTGTCGTTCTGAGAGAAGCGAAGAATCTCATTAGTTGTCATTTGTATAGATTTTATCATTATAACAATTAGTAGTCAATAGAAAAGGGGGATTTTTGACAATAAACAAAAAACGGCATAGCAATTGCTATACCTTAATATGGTTTTGGATTATTTGTCTTTTTCTTTATCAAGATTATTTAGTGCATATTCACAACATTGGATTACAAGTTTATTTAGTGATACATTTTTTTGCTGTGCAACTAATTGTAATTTCTTAATAAGCTCATTAGGAAATCTAAAAGTTTTATTTGAGCTCTCTATTTTATTAACCTTAAACATATTAGTCACGTATAATCTATTTATCTTCATAAAGGGGGTAATTAGATTATTTTTCT
>CAZFQD010000080.1:0-10589 GCA_964520885.1 uncultured Oscillospiraceae bacterium
ATTCAGAGGACGACGTACGGTTGGTCGATTTGAACCTTGGATTGACTTGGGTGTTTTTAATTTTCAGCCATCTGAATTGGCAAAAATATCGGTAATTATTTTAGTGTCTCTTTTCATTTCTGTTAATTACAGTAAAATGAAAACCTTTAAATATGGTATTTTAATACCGGGTTTAATAACACTTATTGCGGCTGGTTTAGTTATTATTGAGCCTCATCTTTCAGGAGCTATTCTTGTTTGCTTTGTAGGTTTAATACTTATGATAGTTGGAGGATCAAATCTTAAATTTTTTGTGGCTTTAACGGTGGCGGCTACAGGAGTTCTTATATATGTAATTACAAACACACAGTATATGGCAAATAGAATTAGTATTTGGCAAAATCCAGCTTCTGACCCTCTTGGAAAGGGATTTCAAACCTTGCAATCGCTTTATGCAATAGGTTCAGGTGGTTTTTTTGGTTTAGGGCTTGGAGGTTCACGGCAAAAATATCAATACATCCCTATGCCACAAAATGACTATATATTTTCAATAGTATGTGAAGAATTAGGCTTTATTGGAGCAATTATAATTATTATTCTTTTCGCCTTGCTTATATATAGAGGTTTTGTTATTGCTTGGTCAGCACCTGATAAATTTGGAGCATTATTAGTTGTAGGAATTATTTCACAAGTTGCTATACAAACACTTTTAAATATTGCAGTAGTAACAAATACTATACCTGTAACAGGAATTTCACTCCCCTTTTTTAGCTATGGGGGCAGTTCTTTAACATTTTTGTTGGCTGAAATGGGAATAGTGCTTTCGGTTTCAAGATATTCCCGACTGGCAAAAGGATAAGCACAATGAACAATGAACACCGAAATTGTTCGCTGTTCATTGTTCGTTGTTAATTAATTTTAGGTGGTGATATAGTGGTAGTTAATAATAAAGAAATAAAAGTTTTAATTTCTGGCGGAGGAACGGCAGGTCATATTAATCCTGCTTTGACTATTGCTAAAAAAATAAAAGAATACTATCCCAATGCAAAATTTTTGTTTGTAGGAACTGCAAATGGGCTTGAAGCAAGATTAGTTCCTCAAGAAGGATATGAAATAAAATTTATTAAGGTAAGCGGGCTTATAAGAAAACTATCTTTACAGAATTTACTTATATTAAGAAATGCCATTAAAGCAGTAAATGATAGCAAAAAAATTATTAAAAATTTTAAGCCAGATATTGTTATTGGAACAGGTGGCTATGTTAGCGGTCCCGTTATTTATGCTGCCACTAAATTAAAAATTAAAACTGCTATTCACGAACAAAATGCTTTTTGGGGAATAACAACAAGGTTTTTAGCAAAAAGAGTTGATAGAATTATGCTTAGTTTTCCAAATTCAAAAAAGGTTAAGAAAAACAACAAAAAAGTCTTTATAACAGGAAATCCCATTAGAGAAGAATTTTTGCATATTGATAAACATTCAGCAAGAAGAGTTTTAGATTTGGATACAAGACCTTTAATTTTTTCTTATGGTGGTAGCGGAGGAGCTAATAAAATCAATACTGCCTTTTGTCATATGCTTAGTATTTCAAAGAAAGAGAAGCTATTTAATCATATTCACGGAACAGGAAAAAGGGATTATTATGATGTTTTAAATTATTTAAAAAAAGAAAATATTAATATAAATAATAATGATATTAGAGTGCTTGAATATGTTTATGATATGCCAAGAGTAATGGCGGCGGCTGATTTGGTTGTTTGCAGGTCAGGGGCTATTACCTTAGCAGAGTTAGCGGTTTTAGGAAAGCCTTCAATTCTTATACCTTCACCAAATGTAACGGAAAATCATCAATATTATAATGCAAAGGTTTTTGAAGACAATAAGGCGGCTTTAATAATTGAGGATAAGGATTTGACAGGCGAACTTTTATATGAAAAAATTAAAAATTTGTTTATTAACTATGATAATATAATTGCAATGTCGCATAATGCTAAGAGCCTTGCAATTAAGGATGCCAATGAGAAGATATGCAAAGTAATTACTGAACTATTAGAATGTAGAATGTAGAATTGTTGTGTCAAAGCCATTTTCCTTATTTGATTATGAATTGTGCATTGTGGATTTATTCATTCCTCATTCCTCATTTCTCATTTCTCATTGTGAAGAGGTTTGTCCATTCACACCCTAACTCTTGATAGCATATTATGAGAACGGGTAGTAACCCGTGCTTATGAATGTTACGGAGGGTAAAATTATGTCAAGATTTATAATAGATGGAATGAAAAAGTTAAATGGCGAAATAAAAATTCAAGGAGCAAAAAACAGTGCATTACCTATAATGGCGGCGAGTATTTTGGGCGAGGGTCAGTCAATAATTGAAAATTGTCCTTCCCTTAGCGACACAGAAAGTGCAGGAGAAATATTAAATTCCTTAGGTTGTCGTGTTACTTATGAAAATGGAATAATAATGGTTGATAGTAGTTCTATTAATGATTTTGTTATACCTGATCATTTAATGAGGCAAATGCGTTCTTCAGTAATGTTTTTGGGGGCAATATTAGGCAAGATGAACAAGGCAAAAATTAGTTTACCCGGAGGCTGTGAAATTGGTTCAAGACCTATTGATATACATTTAAGTGCATTAAGCAAAATGGGAGTTAAAATTAATGATGAATATGGCTTTTTAACCTGTGAATGTCCAAACGGCTTAAAAGGAGCAGAGATAATATTAAACTTTCCAAGTGTTGGTGCTACTGAAAATATTATGTTAGCCGCATGCTTAGCAAAGGGCACTACAACAATTTTAAATGCGGCAAGAGAACCAGAAATTGAAGATTTGCAAAACTTTCTTATTTCTATGGGTGCTAAAATCAGTGGTGCTGGTGGAAATGTTATTAGAATTGATGGAGTAAATAAAATGCACAGGGCTCATTGGACTGTAATCCCCGATAGAATTGTTGCCGCAACATACATAATTGCGGTTTATGCAACGGGAGGAAAGGGACGATTTACAAATGTCAATCCATCTCATTTATCCTCAGTACTTGCTTTTTTATCAGATGCAGGGTGTAGGTTAAATTGGGGAGCAAATTATATTGAACTTAAGGAAAGTATGCCACCTAAGGCATTAAAAAACATTAGAACAATGCCATATCCGGGATTCCCAACTGATATTCAAGCACCATTTATGGCATTAATGTCTATAGCTGAGGGGAGTAGTATCTTTATTGAAACCATTTTTGACAATAGATATAAGCATATTGATGAGTTGACAAGAATGGGTGCTAAAATAAAGGTTGAAAGCCGAGTGGCAGTAGTTGAGGGAGTGAAAAGGCTTACAGGGGCAAAAGTTGAAGCAACTGATTTAAGAGGCGGAGCTGCCCTTATTATTGCGGCTCTTTGTGCTCAAGGACAAAGTGAAATAGAAAAAACATTCCATATTGATAGAGGATATGATAAAATAGAATATAATTTGGCTAATTTAGGGGCAAATATAAAAAGAATGAGCAATGAGGAGTGAGAAAATTCTCTTGTTTCTCGACTACTGTATCAAAAAGGAGAATGTTTATGGCAGTGAAATATGTAAATAGAATTGCCGAAAAATCAACTGAAAACAAAAGAGGCATTATGAGTATAAAAAGACGAAAGAAAAAAAGTTTTATTTATTTTCTTTTGTTATTTATTTTATTGATGACTATTGTTACAGTATCTTCCTTAACGATATTTTTTAATATTAAACAAATAAAAATTACAGGTAAATCTATTTATACAGAACAAGAAATTATTAATAATTTAGGCATTAAACTATCTGAAAATATGTTTAGAATTGATAAGTTTAAGACTATTAAAAACATTGAGAATAATTTACCATATATCAAAAGTGTTATGATAAAAAGAAATTTACCCGAGACATTAGAGGTAATTATTGCTCCAGCAGTTGAAGTGGCTTATGTTGAAACTGCTGGTGGTTATGCAGTTTTAAGCAATGATGGTAAGGTGCTTAATAATTTGAGGGAAGAGCCAAAATTAATAAAATTAATTGGCTCAGGCATTATTAAAAACACAGTAGGGCAACAAGCTCAGTTTTCAACCGAAGGGGGAAAGGAGGTAGTAGAACAACTTTATGAATTATTTAAAAAATTTAATGTTTTAGATGGCGTGCAACAATTAAATATTGGGAAAGTGTATGATTTGACTTTTATTTATGAAGATAGATTTGTAGTTCATTTAGGAAATTCAGATTTGTTAGACTCTAAAATTCAATTTTTTGAATACTTGATAAAGGAAAAAAGTAAAACTGAAAAAGCCATAATAAATGTTAGTGATACTGCCGATAGAAAGGCATCTTATATTCCGTTAAATCAAATTGAATGGGAAAAGCAAAAAAATGGTGAATAATAAAAATAATAAAAATAATTAAAAAAGTTTTAAAAAAATACTTGATTATTTTGAAGAAAAATTATAACATATATATAAAAGTATGTATAATGTCAACATAATCTTAAAAGGAGGTCTAAAAATGCCTTTTCGTTTTGCAAATGATTATGACAAAATTGTTCAAATAAAGGTTTTGGGAGTTGGGGGTGGCGGTAATAATGCTGTCAACCGAATGATTGAAAAGGATATAAAGGGTGTTGAGTTCATATCAATTAATACCGATATGCAAGCACTATATATTTCAAGAGCAACTCATAAAATCAATATTGGAGAAAAGCTTACAAGGGGGCAAGGTGCAGGGTCTGACCCTGAAAAGGGTAAGAGAGCCGCTGAAGAGTCTCGTGAGGTTATTGCCGATGCTTTAAGAGGCACCGATATGGTGTTTATTACTGCCGGTATGGGTGGCGGAACAGGAACAGGTGCCGTCCCTATTATTGCTGAAATTGCTAAGGAACTTGGCATTTTAACTGTTGGTATTGTTACTAAGCCTTTTAATTTTGAAGGCAAGCAACGATTAAATCAAGCTGAACAGGGCATTGAAAATTTAAAAGCGAGAGTTGATTCCTTAGTTATTATTCCTAATGAACGCTTGAAAAATGTTTCAGAACAAAAAATCACCCTTCAAAATGCTTTTATTATTGCTGATGATGTTTTAAGGCAAGCGGTTCAAGGTATATCCGATTTAATTAAGGTTCCCGGTATAGTTAATTTGGACTTTGCCGATATTACCACAGTTATGAATGACGCAGGTTATGCACATATGGGTGTTGGCTCTGCCTCTGGCAAGGATAAAGCTGAGACTGCCGCAAGAATGGCTATTTCTTCTCCGCTTCTTGAAACTTCTATTACAGGGGCTAAAGGTGTATTAGTGAATATCACTTCTTCGCCAGATATTACTCTTGAAGAGGTTGAAATTGCATCCTCAATGATAGCAGAATCAGCACATGCAGATGCCAATATTATTTGGGGAACAGCTTTTGATGATAAAATGAATGATGAAATTAGAGTTACTGTTATTGCAACAGGCTTTGAAGTTGGCTCACAGAGATTTTTTCCACCAAATTTCGCTTTTTCGCACGAAAACGATGAATCAAATGATAAAGAAGAAATTGATATTTTAACTGCCTTGATTAATAAATTATAATTTCAACATATTAAAGGGGCGAGCATAATTGTTCGCCCCTTTAATTTAAGCATTTTAATAAAAAAAATCGCCTTTCGCTACTTGACACTTATCTAATAAACTGCTATTATGTATGTCGTATTTGAATTAATAATGGGATATAGCCAAGCGGTAAGGCAACGGACTTTGACTCCGTCATTCGAAGGTTCAAATCCTTCTATCCCAACCAGAAAAAAGCAACCGAAAGGTTGCTTTTTTTAATGAAATTTGCCCTTTCAGGACAAATGATATACCGCAAGCGGTATGATATATTGTAAACAATATGATATACACTGCGGTGCATAAGGCAAATATTATTTCATACAACTTGTTGTATATCATATGCGAAGCATATATCATACCGAAGGTATATCATTATAAAATATCACACGGCTTTTAAAATGTGCTTTGCACGCTAAATTGTCTGCGGACAGCTAAAAGGCGAATTTAATTTAGCTATTGACTATGTCAATAATTTAGCTTGTTGCATAGGCAACAAATTTAGCTATATATTGTAATTGAAATTAATTTATGCTATTTTAATCCCAAAGAATAGGCAAGCATAAAAAAATAGCCCCTAAGTTTTAAGGCTTGGGGGTTATAATATTATTTCATATTTTATTAAGTTATATTGTTAATTCCTCAATCAGTTTACCATTTCACCATTTATCCAATTACCATCATATAGCACTTTTCCGTTTTCATCATACAATTTCCCTTGACCTTCATATTCTCCATTCAAATAATTGCCTTCATACATCATATTACCTTTTATATAATATTCTGTTCCTTTCCCTGACCTTGCATCATTTAGGAAATTGCCTTTATACCGTAACTGACCATTTTCATAATATATTTCCCCTTGACCTGACCGTTGACCATTTAAATAATCACCTTCATAAAATAACTTATCATTTAAATAATCATCTTCATAAAATAACTGACCATTGTTATAATAATATTCTGTTCCTTTCCCTGACCATTTATCATTTTCCCAATTACCTTCATACATCAATTGACCATTTGACCGATATTCTTTCCCTTGACCTGACCGTTGACCATTTAAAAAATTACCCTCATAACATAACTTGTCATTTTCATAATATTGCTTTCCTATCCCTGACGGTAAACCTTTTGAAAGACTGCCTTTATACAATAGTTTATCGTTTATATAATATTGCTTTACCTTGCCCGTTAAATTCTCCATTTAAATAACCACCTTCATATTTTATTAAATTATATTGTTAATTCTTAATCATTTTACCATTTCATCATTTGCCCAATTACCATCATATAGCACCTTTCCGTTTTCATCATAAAATTTACCTTGACCTGACATTTCGCCATTTAAATAATTGCCCTCATACCATAGTTTGCCATTTTCACTATATGCTTTACCTTGACCATTCCGTAAATCATTTAAATAACTGCCTTCATAACCTAACTGGCCATTTTCATAATATGTTTTCCCTTGACCTTCAAATTCGCCATTTAGAAGGTTGCCCTCATACAATAGTTCGCCACTTTCCCAATATGCTTTTCCTTGCCCTGACCATTTACCATTTGTCCAATTACCTTCATACCATAAATCACCATTTTCCCTATATTCTTTTCCTTGCCCTGACGGTAAACTATTTAAATAACTGCCTTCATATTTTAAATTGCCATTTTCCCAATATGCTTTTCCATAACCTGACCGTAAACCATTCAAAAAACCGCCTTCATACCGTAACTGACCGTTTTCATAATAAGTTTTACCTTGCCCCGACCATTCATTATTTAAAAAACCACCTTCATAACCTAACTGACCGTTTTCATAATATTGCTTTACCTTGCCCTGACTGTTCATTATTTAAATAACCACCTTAATATTTTATTTAATTATATTGTTAATTTCTCAATCAGTTTGCCCTTTCACCATTTATCCAATTACCAGAATAGAGCAATTTGCCATTTGTATCATATAATTTCCCTTGACCTGAAAATTTATCATTTAAAAAACCACCATCATAAAATAGTTCGCCATTGTCCCGATACATTTTTCCTTGACCTGACATTTCACCATTTAAAAAACTACCCTCATAAAATAGTTCGCCATTGTCCCAATACATTTTTCCTTGACCTGACTTTTTACCATTTAAAAAACCACCATCATACAACAATGTGCCATTTTCATCATTATCATACAGTTTTCCTTGACCTGACATTTCACCATTTAAAAAAACTACCTTCATACATCAATTGACCATTGTCCCGATACATTTTTCCTTGACCTGACATTTCACCATTTAAAAAACCACCATCATACAACAATGTGCCATTTTTATCATATGCTTTTCCTTGACCTGAAAATTTATTATTTAAAAAACCACCATCATACAACAATGTGCCATTTTCATCATTATCATACAGTTTTCCTTGACCTGACCATTCACCATTTAAAAAACTACCTTCATACTTTAAATTACCATTGTCATAGTATTGTTTAACTTGATTTGCATTGTTTAACAAAAAAAAGCATAGTAAAGCTATTAATAAAATTGCTACTGAAGATATAATCAAAGGCTTTTTACCAAAACTTTTATTACTTAATATTTTAGTTTTAGAGTTTTCAAATTCAACATCATCAATTATTCCGTTTTCTTTCATCTCGGTTAACTCTTTAATTTTTTTTAGCATTTGAGTTTTATTCAATTTATTCACTCCCTTTATAGTAAATTATTTCCCCTAAACAATATCACTAAACAACAAAAAAGTCCATACTTTTACAAAAATTCCTTTAATAATTTCCAATATTTTCTAATAATTTATAGTATTACGCTGTATTATTCATTTTTTCATACTGCTAACAAGCTAAAATACTAAGTTTTACTAATGGGTTAAATAGGGGGGCATTCCAAGCTAAATTCGCCTTACGGCGAGCTAAATTTTGCACCGCAAAGCTAAATGTGCTTTGCACGCTAAATTGTCTGCGGACAGCTAAAAGACGAATTTAATTTCATACAACTTGTTGTATATCATATGTATATCACTAACCACAAAAAAACTCTTAACCTTATGTTTAAGGTTAGGAGCTTAAAATTTAATTTAATTAACTAATTATTTCACATCTTAATCCATTTTCTATTGCATATTTTTCAGTGCAAGAGTTTTTGTAACATTTAACTATCAAAATTGAAGAGCAATTTTTAAAAACATCATCTCCAATACTTACAACGCTTTCGGGTATTGTGATGCTGTTTAAAGATTTGCAATTTAAAAATGCTGCTCTACCTATTCTTGTAACTTTGTTTGGTATTATAATGCTCTTTAATAAAAAACAATTAGGAAAAGAAAGTTCTCCAATGCTTGAAATATTATTTGGTAATATTATGCTTTTTAATGAACTGCAAGTCTCAAAGGTTCTAAAACTAATTCTTGTTATAGTATCAGGAATATTGACACTTACAAGTGATGTGCAATTTGAAAATGCTCCATAGCCAAGTCGCGTAATACTATCAGGTATAGTTACACTTGTAAGGGAAGTACAATCTAAAAAAGCCTCATCTCCAATAGTTGTAACCTCTACACCATCAATTGCCTCCGGAATAACAAGTTTTGTTGGTTTTCCTTCAATGCCGGTTATTGTTCCTGTGGTTGCTTGAAATATATAATTTGTAATGAAATCAAACACAATTGTTTTCCTCCTTTAGCATAGATTTTATTAATTATATCACAATAGCATAAAAAAGTCCATACTTTTTGTAAAATAAATACATATTTATAAAATATATATGAATAAATAACTAATTTTATTAAATAATAAAAAAAAGGTAGCATTTGAATAGAAAGTGTAGTAATATAATGAGCATTTTGAATTATGAATTTAATAGAGAAATAATAAAAGAGGAGCCTATTGGCATAAATCCAAATTTTGCTTTTGCCGATGAAATTATTTATGTTAAGGAATGGCTAATTACTATTTTGATTTTATGTATTCCTATTGTAAATATTGTTATGCCTTTTGTCTGGGCTTTTTCCAAAGGCGTAAAAAAAAGTAAACAGAATTTTTTTAAAGCTGTGCTTTGGTTTTTTGTTATATTAATTGGAACTGCTGTAATTTTAGGTTTATGTTTATATTTTGTATTTTCGTTAATATTGGTTAAAACGGGCAGTTAAACTGCTCTTTGCTTGACATTGTAAAAAAAAAGTGCTACACTAAACATAAAAAAATGTTGGGGGAGATAAAGTGGAGGACAATAATCCTATTAGCATTTATAGACAAGTTGAAGACAATGAGAGCCCCATTACAGTCAATACAAAAGTGGCATTTAGAGATGAAATTGTTTCTGTTAAGGAATGGCTTTCCATACTTATAATTTTGTTTTTTCCAATTATTAATGTGGTGTATGTTTTTGTAAGAGTTTTTTTTAAGACAAAGAAAAGCAAATCCAATTTTTTTAAGGCTTATTTGATTTTTTCGGCAATAGTTATAATTTGTTTAATTATTTTTGGACTAGTTGCATATTACTACGGAATACCTGTTTTTAGTAATATAATATATACTTTTAAATAATAAACGCAAGAGCATTAATCGTCAAACTGATTAATGCTCTTTTTTTCATCTTGTCTTATTTTCTTAATGTCTTTTTTTTCATTTTCTTTAATCCTTGTGCGTGGGTTAATAGCCCACAATTTTCTAATGCTTTTCATAAGTTCAAAATTGGTTTTTAATTTTTTCTTTTTCAAAATAACTCACCTTAATTCAATTAGATAAAAGTAACTATTCAACCCCACCGTTCAAAAACTCAACAAAAAACAGGTTTGCCTGCGAACGCAAGCTTAATCCCCTCAAAAATATTTTTTGAGTTTTTGCGAAGTGTTGAAGTGTAGCTCTTAATATTAGCAAAATCCTTGCCACCACTCCCGACTTTGACACTTGACACCCCTAAAAGTCACTAAACAAGCCAAATTTGTCTTTAAAAAAAGCCGAGTTGCCCCCACCGCATATCTTTTTTGAAGTTTAAAGTGT
>CAZFQD010000081.1:0-10494 GCA_964520885.1 uncultured Oscillospiraceae bacterium
GAATAAAATAATAGGAGAATTTTGACATGAAGATTAAAAATGAAGTTGGAAATGTACAATTGATGCAAAAGATAAATAGACTTAAGGTATTAGAATTTATAAGATCAGAATGTAATATATCAAGGGCTAATATATCAAAATTAACTGGTTTAAGTCCTTCTTCTGTTACTAACATAGTTTCACATTTGCTTGAGATAAAATTAGTTATTGAAACTGGTACAATTGATTTAGGTGAGGTGGGGCGAAAAGCAACAAATTTACGTTTTAATTATGCAGCCTATGGAATCATTTCTGTTAATATTGAAGCACTAAAATTGGAAATTGCACTTACAGATTTAATAGGCAATATATTTTATATAAAAGAAATTTTGTTTGATAGGCTTATGAAGGATTTTGAAATATTAAATATAATTAAAGAAGAAACATTCTATTTATTGAACCATAAAAACAAATATTTAGATGCTGAAATAGCAGGTATGGGGATCGCTGTTTCTGGTTTGGTTAAAGAAGAGAGCGAAATTGTATTATCGATTAATATGAAATGGAAAGAGTTGTTTTTAAAAGAGCAATTTGAGAATATATTTCATTTACCTGTATATATACAAAATATTTCAAAAAGCAAAGCAATTTGGGCTATTAGGAAATATTTAAATGAAGATGGAAAAAACGTTGTATTTATAGATTTCAAAACAGGTATTGGTATTATAAGTATTTATGAACACAAAATTATTGAAGCAGTGGCTGGTGAATTTGGACATACTACAGTTAAAAAGGATGGCCCATTATGTTTCTGTGGTAATAGGGGGTGCCTTGAAACTATATCATCTTCAGACTATGCAATTAATGAATGTCGTGAGCTTCTTAGTAATGGAAAATGTATTATACTTAAAGAAATTATGTATATGGGGGAAAAAGAGCTTAATTTTGATACATTGATGGAAGCATTTAATAAGGGTGATGTTGATGTTACAGAAGTTCTTATGGAATGTGGCGAATATCTTGGTATTGGAATTGCAAATGTAATCAATGTATTTAATCCAAAAAGAATCATTATTGATGAAAATGATATGTTGAAGTCTGAGTTTGTTTATGACATTGTAATTAAGGAAGCCAATAAACGAGCATTTGACTTTTTTACCAGTAATCTTAAATTTGAAAAAGTAGATATAAAGCATACAGAAATCATGCAAGGAATTTCATTATATGTTGTTAAAAAACTATTTGAATTATCAGGAACGATCTTATAATTTTTATAACGAACTTGAGGTATAAATGTAATGCAGGTATATGATATTACAGGAACAATACAATATGGAATGTGGAGTTTTGATATGCCATTCCCCAGATTTAGTTTAAAACCTATTGGGAATGTGCCTTGGTCAGTTAACGAGGTGTATTGTGAAAGGTTTGAAGGAATGCATTCGCAGACAGGTACATACATAGAAACACCTGCTCATTTTTATGGGAATGAGCATTCCTATTTAATAAATGATGTTCCTTTGGAAAAGCTGGTGAATTTGAGATGTTATCTTTTATTGCTTGATGAGAATGACTATTCTATTTGTGGCAATAAAATGGCTATTACATCTAAAATGCTAAAGGAGTGTAAGGGAAGTCATTTAATTGAAGAGAAGAGTGCGATACTTGTTGGAACTGGTTGGGGAAAACATTGGATGGAAAAAGGCTATTTAAAACTTTCTCCATTTTTTACAACCGATGCAATAAAATGGCTAATATCCAAAAACCCAATACTTATTGGAACGGATTTTCCGAGATGGGAGAATATTGATAATCCACAAGGCTTTTTTCCTTTGTTTTATGAAGCAAATATACTTATGTTGGCTCCGTGTGTAAATTTGGAATGTGTTCAGGGACAAATATTTAATTTAACGGTTTTGCCCTTAAAAATTTCAGGAACAAGTTGTGTACCATGCAGAGCAATTTTAATTGATAATGGATGTGATACATAGTGATTATTAAGGAAGATATTATATATAGTCTTTCTTTATTAGGAATTAAAAAAGGCGATATTGTTTTAGTTCATAGTACTTTGAGCAGTATTGGTTATGTAGATGGGGGCTCTGATACAGTAATTGATGCGTTTTTAGAAACAGTTGAAGAAGATGGTACTATTGTAATGTCATCGTTAACGGGTTGGGATACTCCCTTTGATGCTATGTCTACACCATCCGCAGTTGGAAAAATATCTGAGGTGTTTAGAAAGAGAAATAATGCGTTTAGAAGTCTTCATCCTGTTCATTCAGTTGTAGCTATAGGTAAGAAGGCAGAACATATAGTCGGTGGACACGATAAATGTGAAACCGGATGTGGTAAGGGTTCGCCATATATGAAAATACGTGATTTGGGCGGAAAGATATTGTTATTAGGTGTCGATATGGATAGAAACACTTTTATGCATACGCTTGAGGATGAAGTTGATGCACAGTATTTATTAACACTTGATATTCCAGCACCTACATATATTGAAAATTGGCAAAATAAGAAATTTAAGCTAAAAAAGTTTCCACCAGGTCATCGAGATTTTATAGCACTTACACCTGTTTTGAGAAAGAAAGATGCTATTATTGAAGGTATGATCGGAAATGCCGTTGTTAAGGTAATAGATGTTAGAAAATTACACGACATTGGTGTTGAATTGCTGAAACAAGACCCATTATTCTTTATCTGTCATAATGAAAATTGCAATTCGTGTCATTATACAAGATTAAAACATAAAAACATGAATTTTTCTAAGTATCTTCATAATGGTTGCTTTGATACAAATTGTGAGATATGTGTCGTTGTATCTCAATGAGGGGTAGAATATGTGTAATATTTGCGTAAAATTAGATAATCAATTTATAAAAAGCTTTGATGAACAGCTTGCATTTTTAAGTGAACTGAATATTAACAATATTGAAATAGATGATTATATTGATAATCTTTATCTAATTAATATGAATGGTGAGCAAATTGAAAAATATAGGAATATACTTATTAAATATAATAAGAAGATTGTTTTAATAAATAGTTCTATTTCTTTAGATAATATAAGTGATTATCATCTTTTATTCAGAAAAGCACATCTTTTAAAGGCGGAGAGTATTAGACTCCATTTTGATAGTAATTGTATAGATACTCTTTTATTTGAGAAAGTTGAAGAAATTCTAAAAATGGGTAAAAGTTATAACATTTGGTGTATGATTGAAAACAATGCTCATCTTTTTAATGCGGACGCTCTAATGCAAACTCAACTGTTTAGCAAATATAAAGAATATCATCTTGGACTAATATATAATGCTTTAGAAGTTGTTAAACAAAAAAGGCATCCATTTTTTCATGTGTTTTATAATGGCAGATTCAAAAACAATATTCAATTCCTCCGCATAAATGACGGATTATTTTCAGATGGTAGTCCAATTATGATAGGAAATGGTAATGCAGAAATAAAAGAACTAATTTCGGCTTTACTTGCACGAAATTATAAAGGGTATTTTTCTATTGAGCCATATTTGGCACCATGCGATGTTAATGATATAATTATGACCTTAGATATATTTAAAAAAACTCTTATGGAAATCTAAATTGATATTATAAATTTGATTTATAATAAAATTGCAAGAAAGGACTTGATAAAGATGGCTTATTTTTTGGATGAAATGACTGTTAAAGATATGATGGAGGTAATAAGTAAGACAACGACAATTATTTTACCTGTGGGTGTGGTTGAGCAACATGGGTATCATTTGCCACTGAGTACTGATTATCATAATGCTAATGAAGTGCCAAGGAGGGCAGGGGAAAGGTTAAATGCAGTTGTAGCTCCCACTGTGCCTTATAGTTATTCTGGCGGTGATTTGCCAGGAACGATTAATGTTAGTCCGCAGGTATTCTCATTATTAATTATGGATATTTGTCTTGAATTTGTTCGCAACGGTTTTAAAGATATTGTAATACTTCTAGGTCATGGAGGAACGGATAATAAAATTGCGTTAAATAATTGTTTACAAATGATTATGAAGAGGATGCCTGAAAATAGTGATGTTACTTTTTCATTGGTTGAAGTTGTTATGTTATCTACTACATGTCAAGAATATTTCAATATGGAACCAGAACATGATTTTCACGCTGGATTAGCGGAAACTTCATTGATGATGTTTTGGAAACCTGAATTGGTTAGAGAAGAAATTGTTATGGACGAACCCGATATTTCAAAATTAATGCGAACCGATCAAGATTGGTTTGAGCTTTCAGAAAAGCCTTTTGATCATGATTATGTTATTCCAAGAAAATTTCAACGAAAAGAAATAAAAGTAGGTGTAATGGGGTTTCCAGAAAAAGCAAATATAAAAATCGGGGAGAAAATATGCAATGAAATGGTTGATGGACTTGTAGAATATGTAAATATACTAAATGGTAGAAGACAATAGAAATAGAAATATTTAATTTTTATATTTAATTTGATATTGACAAACATAAATTATGTGATATAATTAATTTAAGCAATGAATAAATTATTAAACAGGAGGTAATTGATTGTGAATAAATTAAATGTTGGTCAAGAATCAGAGGGTGGAATCACAAGTAGTTATAAAGTAGATGATGGGGTTGTATTAAAAGTACCATATTCTTTTTTTGGCAGTATTTATGACGAAGATGAAGCAAATGCAGTAAAAGTAGCTATGCAGCAAGATTCTCAAACGATGGGTCCACAAGTTAAATTATTTCAGGAAAAATTTGCCGATTTTACGGGTACTAAATATGCATTTGCAACATCAAACTGTACAGCAGCAATGCATTTATGTTCACAGGTTATAGGTTTGCAACCAGGAGATGAAGTAATCGTAACACCCAATACCTTTATTGCAACTTCATTAGTGATATTAAAAGAGGGAGCAACTCCAGTATATGCAGATATAGATCCTCAAACCTTTAATATAGATCCAAATGAAGTTGCTAAGAAAATTACAAATAAAACCAAAGCCATTTATGTTGTACATTATGGTGGACAAATGGTTGATATGGACCCAATTATGGAGATTGCAAAAAAACACAATATAGTTGTGCTTGAAGATTGTGCACATACACCCGGAGCTGAATATAAAGGGCGTAAAGCAGGTTCAATAGGAGACTTTGGATGTTTTAGTTTTCATTCTCTTAAAAATATGACAACACTTGGCGAGGGCGGAATGATTACCTGTAATAATGATGAATATGCAAAAGGTATTGAAAACCTGAGATGTATGAATTTAGACGACTGGAAAAATCAAAAAGATTATTGGATACCATCTCATTTTGATGTAGTTGACTACAATGGTAAATGGGGTAATAATTATAGAATGAATGAAGCACAAGCTGCTGTTGGAATTGCACAACTCAAAAAAATTGATATGCTAAGTGAAAAAAGAATTGCAAACGGAAGATATTTAAACGAAGGATTACAAGGTGTTAAAGGAATTGAGCCTGTTTATGAAGATCCAAACTGTAAGCATGTTTATCATTTGTATACGATTTGTATAAATGAGAAGGAACTTGGTGCATCTCGTGATGATTTTCTAAGAGTCCTCTACAATGAGGAAGGGATACAAGGCATTCTTCACTACCAACCTACATATCATTTTACAGGTCTTAAGAAAATGGGATATGCACAGAATATCTGCCCAATCGCTGAAGAATTCTTTTATAGAAGAGAAATCAATACACCGCATCACCCAAGACTTACAAAAAGTGATTTGGATGCCATTATTGAAGGTGTAAAAAATACTGCGAACAAAGTTCGCAAATAGGGGATTTTATTATGACTGTTTTAGCAATAGGGTGTCATCCGGATGATCTGGAAATAGGGTGTGGGGGCACCCTTGCTCTATACGTAAAGCAAGGACATACTGTTGTGATGTGTCATATTGCAAATGGTGATATGGGACATAAAATCATAAATTCTCATGAATTAAAAGATATTCGTGCAAAAGAAGCTGAAAATGCGGCAAATATTATTGGTGCAAAAGAGGTTATTAGTCTTGATGTATCAGATTTAACAGTTGATTCATATAATCAAGAAATAGTAAAAAAACTTGTTGATGTAATCCGATATACAAAACCGGATGTAATTATCACGCATAGTACTGAAGATTATATGAAAGACCACCTTGAAGTAAGTAAGCTAGTGTTTGATGCTAGTTTTTCTTCAAGCATACCAAACTATAAGACTGAAAATGAAGCATATGAGAACATTGTGCCCATTTATTATATGGATACCTTAGCGGGTGTGAATTTTCTTCCTACAGAATATGTTGATATTAGTGATACAATAGATATAAAATTACAATCAATTGATAGCCATCAAAGTCAAATTAAGTGGTTTAAGGATCATGATGGAATTGACTTTTTGGAGTTTGTTAGTACAGTATCAAAATTTAGAGGATTACAATGCGGTGTCAGGTTTGCAGAGGGATTTAGGTTATGTAATACATGGCCAAGAGTAGTTGCAAAAAGGTTGTTACCATAAAATAAAGGGGTTTACAATATGAATATGCTTGATACAATTAACGGTTCTTTATTGGAAAATTTTTTTCCGTCTGGTTGGGATTTAAAAAAAATGGATTTATGCTGCTCAAATAATGTAGAAACAGTAACAGAAAGGCAAAATTTTTGGAATGCTAATTTTCATCCAATTAATTGTGATAATATACACGATTTTAATATGATGGTGGGGCATGAAATAGCACTCAAAATTAAAATAGCTAAGGATAATAATAGAGAGCTTGCTATTATTCTGCCAGCTGGTCCTATGGGAATGTATCGCTGGGCTGTATTCTTTCTTAAAGAATGGAATGTTAGCTGTTCTCATGTATATGGTTTTAATATGGATGAATGGAGCGATGCTGAGGGGAATACTTTAGATTCCAATAACACGGGTTCTTTTCAGTATGCTATGGAAAAGGCGTTTTATGGTCCTCTTGGAGAATTGACCATTCCAGCTGAGCAAAGGAATTTTGCTACAAAGATGAATTTACCAACTTATGCTGATAAAATTGAAGCTTTAAAAAAGCAAGGTGCTGAACTTGTAACTGTTTTTGGGATTGGCAGGATGTTTCATATTGCATTTTGGGAGCCTCATTTTGCTGCTGAATTTAGTAGTTTAGATGAGTGGAAAAAACAGACATATAGATTAGGAGCAAAACTGCATCCATTAACGATAGAACAAAATGCAATAACGAGCTTTAGAAGTAGAACAACATTAGTTCCTTGCACGGCAAATACAATTGGACCTGGTTTATTTTTGCAATCAGACAGCATCATAGGTGGATGCGATGGTAACTTTGATAGGGGAATGCAGTGGCAGGGAATGTCTTTGTGGGTAACTTTAAGATATGGTCCTGATATGTGGGTTCCATCAAGTTTTATGCCAACATTACCTGGTAAGTTGTTTTATATAAATGAGCTTTTAGGTCCATTAAATGCAGAAATTAATTAATATATCTATAAAAGTATGGGGTGATTTTATGGTTAAAGTAAAATGGGGCGTTATAGGAGCCGGAGGTATAGCGGATAGACGTACTATTCCTGGAATTATGAGTGCTCATAATGCGGAACTCATTGCAGTTATGGATGTAAATATACAATTGGCAGAAAAGATACGCGAAAAGTATAATGCAAAAAAGGCATACGATACAATTGAGGCTTTATTAAATGACCCTGAAGTTGAGGCGGTTTATATTGCATCTCCTGTTGTTTATCATAAACATCAGGTTCTAAAAGCAGCAATGTCTGGGAAACATATATTAGTTGAAAAACCAATAGCACTTACCGTTACCGAAGGCGAGGAAATTGTAAGGGAATGCAAAGAAAAGAACATACTTGCTGCAGCAGGTCTTATGATGAGATACCATGCTTACCATCAAAAGATGAAAGAGTTAATTGAAACTGGCAAAATTGGTCAAATCGTATCTTGCAGAGCACAGTTAACCTGTTGGTATCCTCAGATACAGGGTGCTTGGAGACAGGATAAAAACTTATCTGGTGGAGGTGCAATGATGGATCTTGCCATTCATTGTATTGACCTTATTCAATACGTTACAAACAGCAAAGCGGTTAAGGTTTCAGGAATGGTAGGAACCAAAACATTTGGATATAGCGTTGATGATTCGGGTTCTGTGCTTTTTGAAACAGACAATGGAGCATATTGTTATGTTGATGTTAATTTTAATATTCCAGATGATGCCGCAAAGTGCAGATTCGAAATATATGGTACAAAAGGCAGTATGTTAGCCGAAGGTACAATTAGTCAAGTTGAAGGTGGAAAACTTGACGTTGTGTTGTCAAATAATTCTAAGGAATATGATGCACAGCAGGATAGGGTAGATGTGTCTCCAATTGATATTGATGTAACTTTTGGTGATATGTATACAAAAGAAATTGTATCTTTTAGTAATTCAATACTAAATGGGAATGCAGTAGAAGTGTCCATTGAAGATGCTTTACAGGTGCAAAAGGTTATAGAAGCAGCATATGATTCTTCTTCAAGTCAAAAAATGATTCAATTATAATAGAAAAACCTCTTGACATTGCTTGTTCGTATTATGATGTAGCAAAATGTTGAAGGTGTAAAAAGTGAGTTTGTGCAATGATTTTAATGTTGATATTCCCTATTGTTTTTTTTGCAATCCAGTTCATTTTTGTAAAAGAGTATCAGAATAGAGCAGGTTGCGGAATTAACCAGGGTCTTTTTATGAACATGGTGGCTGGAGGGGCAGCTTTCGTAGTTTTGTTTGTATTTAAAGGATTCTCATTGTACTTTACTCCTCAAAATATTATTTTAGCTTTTTTGGTAGGATTGTGTATTGTTACAATAAAAACACTGCTTGTAAAGGCTGTTAGTATGGGAATAGTATCAATATCAACCATGTTTTATGTAATGGGCGGAACATTAATACCATTCATTTTTGGAGTATTGTTATTAAATGAAAAGTTGTCAGCATATAAAATTATGGGAATATTGCTTGCTTTTTTATCGTTTTTACCAACGATTAGGAATAATGAAGTTAATGAGATGGGAAAAAAAGTATCGTTAAAATTTATTGTAATATGTTTTTTGATCTTTTTTGCTAATGGAACATCAGGTGTATTTTTAAAGATAAATCAAAACATTTCATTGAAAGAACATACAATTGATTTTATAGTAATCTATTCTTTCTTTATGTTTATGTTATCAGCAATAGGACTTTTTATACGAAAAACCAAAAGTGATGATAAAGATTTTTTTCAGATGTTTAAATTCAAAAATGTAGGATCTGCTTTGAAGGTGTCAATATGTAATACAACAGCAAATATTTTTGCTCTTAATTTAGCCAAAAAACTGCCAGCATCGGTACAGTTTCCTGTAACAATGATTGGGATAGTTGTTTTAACGACTATTTTATCAATGATTATACTGAAAGAAATCCCCACTAGGAAAATAATAATTAGCCTTGCTTTAGTTGTTATGGCTATTGTTTTTTTGGTGATATAATTAGTGGGTTGATAAATATAGTTATAACTACATAAAAGGAGTGGAATGCTCCCCGATATATACCAGTTCTATCGTCAGTAAAAATATGATAAACTAATAAAAAGGAGTTGTATAAAATGGTGTGAAGAAGGCTTGAAACTACCCAAAAATCAAACTAAGAAAATGGCTACAAAACGCAGGCATTATTACTACCTAATTATTGTATAAAAAAATATTAAAGGAGTGTTTATTGTGATATCAAAAAAAGCGATTTCTGCTATACTATGTATATGTTTGGTAGCATCATTATTTGGAGGCTTAACAGTTCAAGTTAACTCAGAGGAGCCGGCAAATGAATTATCAATGATTACAGGAATAGATTTTGAAGAAAACAGTGATTGCATTTATTATGGCCCCGCTCTTGTTAATGATGGTTCTTGTTTTAACAGCAGTATCAGCCAAAGTGGCAGATCACTTGAATTTAATATAACTGGTGGCAATCAGTTAGAAGGAAATTTTGATTCCAGCAAGGTATCTGAATATGCAGACCCACAAGCATTAGTGTTTTGGCTTAATATACCTACATATGCTAATCCAACAGGGGACTTAGTTAATTTGGATATAGGACTCATTTGTGGAAACTCCCGTTGGAACCTCAACCAATCTCCAACAGCAGGAATGGAAATAACATATATTTCAGATAGTGACAAATCAGTAACGAAAATCCCACTTAAATCATTGGGTGGTAGTGTGAATCTTGATGCACCAAGTAGTTTTACTGGTTGGGTAGTCATTCCTATGAGTTTATTAAGTAATAATGCTTGGCACACAGAGGAAACAGTAAAAGACTTATCTGTTGCACCAAAGCTAAGTTTTCTTTCAAACTGGACACCAATCAATGATATTGGTAAGAAACTTTACATTGATACTGTTGGTTTCACAAAGAATATTAATGATTTTTTTACAAGTTTAGGTGCGGTTATTGTTGACGATTTGCCGGTTGAAGA
>CAZFQD010000082.1:0-10387 GCA_964520885.1 uncultured Oscillospiraceae bacterium
GCTATTGTTCAAAGCATGTTGTATCAATGCTTTTAAAACATGCGAATTGATTCTATTAATTAAGCAATAAATCTCTCAACTTACCAGCAATATAAAGTGAGCCACACACCAAAACAGCACTATTCTCATCAACAAGAGATAGTGCTTTTTTTGCACCCATTTTTATTGTTTTTGCACAATAAACATCTTTGCAAAATCTTTTTGCAATAAAGGAAACATCATTAGCATTCAAAGCTCTTGAATTATTCGGAGTAACTGCAATAAATGAATTTGATATTTTAGCAATTTTAGAAATTGCTTTTTCATATGTTTTATCCTTTAACATTCCCATTATAACGATTAGATTTTTATCAAATAAATATGTATTAATGCTCTCTAATAACTTTTCTATTCCGTCCTCATTGTGAGCTCCATCAATAATAATGAGTGGATTTTTACTAATAATTTCAAATCGTGCAGGAATTTTTGCATTTGCTAAACCTTTAAAAATTGCTTGAATTGGAACATTCAATATAAAAAGTGTTTCAATTGCAGTAATAGCATTAAAAACTTGAAATTCTCCTAATAAGCAAATATTAAATTTATGTCCCTTATATTCAAATTCTGAGCCTAAAAGCCCTGTTTTAAGAAAATTTAAATGCTTTATTAAAGGAATAATTAACTCGTTTTTCTTTTGCTCTGCTCTGTTATTTATCATTTTTAGAGCAGTTTTCTCTTGCAAAGGATATACAACAGTTATTCCGTTCTTTTTTATAATTCCGCATTTTTCAAAGGCGATTTTTTCTATAGTGTCTCCTAAATATTGCATATGGTCAAATGAAATTGAAGTAATTACCGATATTAAAGGTTTATCAATAATATTGGTTGCATCAAAGCGACCACCTAAGCCGGTTTCAAGCACAACAAAATCGCATTTTTGCTGTTTGAAATACAAAAAAGCCAAAGCAGTAATAATTTCAAATTCAGTTGGGCTTTCGCTTTCATTTTCTATGATTTTACATAAAGGAATAACCTTTTGCACCAATTTAGCAATATCTTTTTTAGCAATATATTCATTGTTAATTTGAATTCTCTCTCTAAAATCAATAACAAATGGCGAAGTATAAAGCCCTGTTTTATACCCTGCCTCTTTTAAAGCACAAGCTATAAAAGTGCAAGTTGAGCCCTTTCCATTTGTTCCTGCAATATGTATAAATTTTAATTTTTTTTGAGGGTTGCCCAAAAGTTCTAAAAGCCTTCCAATTCGTGATAGACCGGGCTTAGAGCCAAAAACTAATGTTGAATTAATAAATTCTAATGCTTTATTATAAGTCATAACTGCTCCCTAAAATCAATTGACAATTGTCAACAAATTGTCTATTTACATTATACACTCTTAATGCGTAGTTATTTACAGATCTTTTTATATTCAATTAAACTAACCAAAAGTTTTTTTAAAGTTTTTTCATAATTATATCTTCTATATGATGGGTGATAAGCATTTAGAAATATCTTTTGGTTATCGTTTGATTTAAAAAAGCATATGTTATCATCTTTTATATTGTAAATATTTTTTATTTCTTTGAAAACAAAATCTCCACAACAAACTATATATTTTGGTTTGATTAATTCTATTTCTTTCTTAATAAAAGCCTTATATTTATTTACATATTCAGAAATAATTGTTTCTATTGCTTTTGCTTGCCCTCCTCTTTTATTCAATTCGATGACAGCAATTTTTTTTAATGTTTCTTTTTCTGTTTTATTGTCAATATTTAACCAATCATCATTAATCATTTTTTCAGAGTTTATTTCTCCTTGTAAAATCATCTGATAAAATGCAATTGTTCTTAGTAAACGATGTTTTTTTGAACCAATAATATAACCTTTAATCCATTTAATTTCAGAATGTGCAAGTTTTAAATTATGACAATTACAAAGAACTTCATCTTTTTCGTAGCAAACATTTCCCTCTTTAAGAACATATAATACTTTGACCTTGCTATTATCGTAAAAATCTTTAAATATTTCACCATCTTCAGTAAATCCATATTTACATATTTTGTCATATGAATTTATCTTATAATCGTTATCCCTTTTATGTTCTTTTTTCCATAAATCAAATAGTTTTTCTTTGTTTTTACAGTCTTCAATTTTTTTTTCTAATTCTGCATTCATTATTAAACCCGCTTTCAAAATCTAAAATTCTCTTGATTGAATTTATTCTTACTTTACTACCTAATAATTGGTGCTTACTAATAATTTTTAGTTATTATTTTCTTTTTTCTTTTTTGTCGATATAAGACGGAAAATTCACAAACAATATAAGAAAATGGCTTTGATACCTAAATTTTTCGCTGTTCATTGTTCATTTTTTGAGATTCTTCACTTCGTTCAGAATGACAGAAATCCACTATTTGCTCTCCTCATTCCAAATTCCTAATTCCTAATTGGCTGAGTCGGTCCCTTTTCCGCCCTTATGTTTTCTTATTGTTGCCAAATGCTGGGCATAGGTTTTAGAAAAATAAATTTTACCGTCAGGAGTTGAATAGTAATAAAAGTAATCACTTTTTGCCGGTTCAACTGTTGCCAAAATTGCATCCATTCCCGGATTACAAATTGGTCCTTTTGGTAAGCCATCAACAAAATAAGTATTATAAGGACTTTCTATTTTTGTATCCTCAATAGTAATAAAATCCTTATGCTCTCCTAACGCATAAAGCACAGTTACACAGGCTTGAAGTTTCATTCCTTTTTTTATCCTATTATGATAAACGGAAGACACAATTGGCAAGTCTTCTTTATGCAAAGTTTCCCTTTCAATAATTGATGCTAAAATAATAGCCTCATCTAATGTCATATCAACATTTTTTGCCTTTTGCTCAATTTCATTATCATTGATTTTTTTGTAAAAAGTTTTAAGTATTTTATCTAAAACTGCAAAAGCCTTATCATCAACATAAAACTCATAAGTATCGGGAAATAAATAACCCTCTAAACGACTTTCACGAACAGGTAAATTAGCTAAAAAAGGATAGTTTAATTTATTTTTATTTATTTCTTCTGTTAATTTTTCTTTGTCAACAAGTGTTTTTTCAGCAATTGCTGAAATTATTTGTGTTTGAGTATAACCTTCAGGAATAGTTACATTTACCGTTTTCTTTGGAGGCAAAGTTTGAAGTTTTTTTACAATCTCCTCATAACTAAAATCGCGATTTATTGTATAAACACCCGAAATAAATTTATCCTCTTTTTTATGTCTTTTTAAATAAATACCAAATATATATGAATATTTAATTACCTTATTATTTTGCAAATCTTTTATTATCTCTCCAGCACTTTCGCCCTTTGCAATTGTAAATTCAATCTCTTTATAGGGCTTAACAAAGCCGTAATAATCATTTAAAATATCAAACGATAAAAGGCTTAGTGTAATAAATAAAACAAATATTACACTTATAATAACTATTTTTTTAATATTTCTTTTCTTTTTAGGAATTTCATTAATAATATCAATTGTATCTACATTTTCTGTAATATCAAGTTCGTTTTCAATATTTTCAGCATTGTCTTTTATTTCGTCCATAATTTCTCATTCCTCATTCTTAATTCCTAATTAAAATTGTATCACTTTTTCTTTATTTATCATAATATAAAATGAACACTAATAGAGAGGTGAAATTTATGTGTATTAAAAATATTTTTGACGACAACTGCACAGTTTTAATTGTAGGTCTTGTAGTTCTTTGTTTAATTTGGTGCTGCTGCTGCAACGATTAATTTTCATAATCAAAAACTATCTTAAAGACCTTAGCCCCATACCTGCACTATAATTGCAATAATTTTTGCAAGCCATAGCGAAAACAATATAAAAAAGGATACCGTATATACCTTTGCGGTATTCTTTTGTTTTTCTCGTCTTTGGGATAAATGAAGTTTTGGTTTGCCTTTTATTTTATTTAAAAACGGTTCAATTAATTTAAGTGTAAGATAAATAAACACTAAAAGCATAATAATACCACTAATAATTGCCGCTGTTTCTAAACCGCCTGCTGAAATTTTATCGCTATAATACCAAATTGCACAAGATACAGTATTATTTACAATATGAGCAAAAATTGCAGGATAAATTGAATTAAATATTATAGTTAATAATCCATAAGCAATTCCAGCTAATAAAGGACCAAAAAAATTATATGGAGTGCTATGCAAAAAAGCAAAGCAAAAGGCACCACAAAACATTGCAGCCAGTTTATTGTTTTCTGAAAATGAAGAAAGAAAAGCCCCTCTAAAAAAAAGCTCCTCCATAATAGCAGGCACAATAATTATTGCTAACAAAACAGAAAATGGCTCATCCCAATTAATATTGCTCAAAGGATTAGAAGGAAAATTACCAGAAGTTAAATTTAAAGCCTTAATTACAATAGAATTTAAAAAAATACTGAATAGGCAAACCGATAAAGCCGCAAAAAAGGTTACTGGAATCCATTTCAGTTTAAGTATTTTAAGTTTTAAAATATTTTTTGTTGTGCTTTTTGATTTTACCCCAATATAAATTATTGGTATTAAAAATATAACAATATTTATTAAAGATATAAGATAATATTTTGAAGATCCTACTTTAGAAAATATTTTATCTGAAAAAAGGTCTAAACCACTTAGCACAATAAATATGGCAAGTGCTATTCCGTTTGCACCGTAACCTTTAATGGCTCTTTTCAACCCTCTTCACACCCTTTTCGCTAACGATTAATTCAATATTTTGGTCAAATCTTCCTCTTGGTAATTTTTTTGTAATTAATAACGAATAGGTAATACCGATTTTTAGACCTTCAAATTTTTCTAAAAATCTATCATAATATCCTTTTCCAAATCCAATTCTAAATCCTTCTATATCAAAGCTGATTGCCGGAACAATACAAATGGAATAGAAATGGGGGTTTATTTTTTTGCATTTATCTTTATTGGGCTCCAAAATTCCGTAATGCCCTTTTTCCAAATCACTCATATTTTTAATTTCATAAAATTCCAAAGCAATTTTATGAGGAATACATTTAGGAACAGCAACTCTTTTATTATCAAGCAAAGCTTTTTGAATAATTTTTAAAGTGTCAACTTCGTCTTTCCTTGAAACATATATAATTAAAGAATCGCAATGCTTATAACTCATTGAATTAATAAAGCTATTATATACCATTTCGTCAAGCACTTGTTTTTGCTCATCAGTAATATTAGCTTTTATTTCTTTGTATTTTTCTCTTAAAATGTTTTTTTCTTCTCTAACTCCCATTTAATTATCCCTTACTATATTATTTGTTTCTTTATTTTATCGGCAATTTCCTTGCCTTTTAATACTTCTACTAATAATAACGCAAACTCTATTGAACTTCCGGCGGCATTTGCTGTAATAATTCTTTTATCAGCCACTATTTTTTTAGATGAGATTATTGCTCCTTTTAATTTTTGCTCAAAACCACTATAACAAATAGCCTCTATCCCATTTAGTAACCCCATTTGCCCCAAAATAGATGGAGCGGCACAAATAGCACCTATGAACAAGCCATTATCAAAAGCATATTGAATAAATTTCTTAACAATAAGGCTTGCTTTTAAATTATTAGTCCCCATTAAACCACCCGGCAAAATAATCATTTCTAAATTATCAAAAACAGCCTCGCTATCTAAAATATCGGCAGTTACTTTTATATTTCTTGCACTTGTAATAGTTTTATTATTAACTCCAACAGTTTTAATTTCTATATTTGCTCGTCTTAAAATATCAATAGGAGCAACCGCTTCCATTTCTTCAAAACCATCTGCTAAGAAAATATAAACCATAATATCAACCTTTCTATTAAGGATAAGAGGATTGTAGGGACACCATATATGGTGTCCGCCAATGAGCAATCATTGCTATAACCTTTTGGCAACTAATTTAAATCAATAATAAATTTATATATCCATTTCTATTAAATATTATACTTGAAATATCATTAATATCAAGTATTTTATCACTTTTTTCATTAGTTTTACTTACAATTCCGTCAGAAATTTTATAACTTCCGTTGTTTTGCAAAATTAACTCGTCTTTTACTGAAAAAACTATTTCTAAATCAGGATTATTGTTAGCAAAAAGACATAAAACTTTATAAAGATTTACAATTCTAATCATTCCTATTTTATAGTTTTTCCCTTTTTCTTGACTAAAATAAGAAGGAACAATTGCCTTAATTTCATCTACACAAAAATATTCAAGCACAGCGTTTTTAAATTCAAAATAACTAACATCTTTAAAGCAAAATTCGGTAATAATCCCTTGCCCGTTTTCAATTTTATAAAATAAATAACCACAAGGCACAAAATTATTAAATATTTTTAACACCTTAGTATTTTTTGCAATGCCATAATCTTTAATCAAAAATTCAAAGGTCTTTTTATCTCTGCTAATTGAAAGTTCTTGTTGGTAATAAACCTGGCTATAAATTTTACTAAAAAACAAAGCATCTTTGCTTTCTTTAAATGTAATATTGTTTTTTATAATTTCTCTTTCTTGTGATATCGTGATTTTTTTATTATAATAACTTGTAAAAAAACCTAACTTTTTATAATATTCAAATAGTTTTCCATTAGCAGGACTTAAAGCACAAAAGGCAACATCATTTTCATATAAATTATTTAAGGCTCTTTCAATTATTATTTTCATCTGCCCTTTTTGCCTATAATCTATATATGTAGTCGCACCGCAAAGATAAGAGGTTTTAACTTTTGTATTTAAAAAATTCATAAAAAAGGGCAAAAGATAAAGACAAGAAATTATTTCCCCATTTTGTTGACTGTAAAAAACATTTTCATCATTATAAAAATAATCAAAAAACAAATCTATAAACTCTCTATTATCTAAAAAGTTTATTTCCCACATTTGTTTTAATTCGTTTTCAATTGTTTCTTTTGTTTTGTTAATCATAAAGTTTTCCATTCTACATTTAATTGTCAATTGATATGTATTTACTCATTAATAAAGCATCTTCTGTTGGATTTTCATAAAAGTTTTTTCTTGTGCCATCTTTTGAATATCCGCATTTTTCATAAAGATTTATTGCATTAATATTTGAAAGCCTAACCTCTAAAAATAGCTTATTTGCCCCTTTTTCCTTTGCTGTTTCAAAAGCCTTCAAAATTAGTGCTTTTGCTATGCCTTTGTTTCTAAAATTTTGCTTAACTGCTAAATTTAATATTTGTGCTTGGTCAACTATTAAATAAAGCCCAATATACCCTGCAAACTGTTCTTCAACAGTTGCCATTAAAAAAATACTAAATGAATTTTCTAAGCTCTCTATAAACTGCTCTTTACTCCAAGGCAAAGAAAAACATTCTTTTTCTAATAAAGCACATTCATCTATGTAATTTTGGTCAAGTGGAAATATGGAAATCAAAGAAAAACCCCCAAAACTATTTTCTTTATTTAATATTTCTCTTGTTCTGACTTCTAATTAAGAAATGCAAAGCATTTCAACCTTAATTCTACATTATACATTCTACATTCTACATTGCAAAAAGCCTTAACTTTTTGCCTCTTCCCAACTTTTGCCCATTGAAACCTGTGCAATTAATGGAACACATAATTTTGCGGCATTTTCCATTTCATTTCGTATAATTTCACTTACCTTTTCTATTTCGTCCTTATGTGCTTCAACAATCAATTCATCGTGAACTTGCAAAATTAAGCGAGAGCGAAAATGCCCCTCCACTAATTTGTTATAAACTCTAACCATTGCAATTTTTATTATATCAGCGGCTGTGCCTTGAATTGGAGTGTTAAGGGCTATTCGCTCACCAAATGCCAAAATGTTTTTATTGGTTGCCTTTAATTCGGGGATATATCGTCTTCTGCCAAACATTGTGGTAACATAACCGTCTTGCTTTGCTTTTTCCACAATATCGGTCATATATTTTTTAACACCTTTGTAAGTCTGCAAATAACTGTCAATATATTGTCTTGCTTCTCTTCTTGTAACTTTAATATCCTGCGAAAGTGAAAAATCGCCAATGCCGTAAACTATACCAAAATTAACAGCCTTTGCCCTGCTTCGCATAAGAGGAGTAACCATTTCAATTGGCATATTAAATACTTGTGAGGCAGTAATAGTGTGAATGTCCTCATTGTTTTTAAAAGCATCAATCATTGCCTTGTCATTTGCAATATGGGCTAAAACTCGCAGTTCTATTTGAGAATAATCGGCATCCAAAAGCACAAAATCAGGTTGCTTTGCAACAAATGCTTTTCTTATTTCTTTTCCCATTTCCGTTTTAATAGGAATATTTTGAAGATTAGGCTCAGTGCTACTAATTCGCCCTGTTTGAGTTACGGTTTGCTTAAAATTAGTATGAATTCTGCCATCTTGCCCAATTACTTTTAGAAGCCCATCTGCATAAGTAGATTTTAATTTAGCTAACTGTCTAAACTCCATAATATAATCAATAATTATATGTGTTCCTTGTAATTTTTCTAAAACTTGTGCATTTGTTGAATAGCCTGTTTTTATTTTTTTAAAGGAGGGCAATTTTAGCCTTTCAAAAAGAACTTCTCCCAATTGCTTTGGGGAATTAATATTAAATTTAACTTCGGCACTTTCATATATTAATTCAGTTAGCTCATTTAATCGTTTGTTTAATTGCTCGCTAAATTGTTCTAACTCACTTTTATCCACCATAAAACCATAATGCTCCATAGAGGCTAAAACTAAGCAAAGCGGTAGTTCAATATCAAAATATAACTGTTGTTGCCCATTTTCTTTGATAATTTGCTCCATATTCTCGCAAATTGTGGGGAGACAATAACAAAATTCGCTAATATTATTTGCGTTATTTTCAGTAAATTCTTGTGCTAAACGGTCTAAATTATAACTGTTTGCAGATGGGTTTATTAAATATCCTGCAATTTCACTATCAAATGCTAAGCCCTTAATATTAATGCCCTGCTTTAATAAATAATGTGCAAAAGGCTTAATATTATGAGTGTATTTTTTTATATTTTCATCGGATAGCACTCCGCATAAGTCAAAATCTAAGCCATTTTCAAGGTCAAAAATGCAAATTTCATTTTCCATATTAAAATATAAAAGGTGATTTTCTTGCTCAAAAAGAAAGTATAACTTTTTATTTTTTGTGGCATAATCGATTATTATTTTGCTTTCAACCTCTTTATTCGTAACCTCAATAGCCTTTTTTTGCTCTTGTAAAACTTCAACATCCTCTAATTTTAGCCTTGAAATAAAACTATTAAAATCAAGGTCTTTTAAAACGGAGGCTAATTTATTGTCGTATTTTTCTTCAAATAAATAGTCCTCTATTTCGCTTTCTAAGGGAACAGCACAATTTATTGTAACTAAACTTTTGCTCAAATATGCCATTTCCTTGCCCGTTCTTAACTTTTCCTTTAATGTGTCTTTAATATTTAACTCTTCTAAATTATTGTAAATATTATCAATTGAGGAAAATTCACTAATTAAAGAAAGTGCGGTTTTTTCTCCAATCCCTGCTACACCGGGAATATTATCCGAAGCATCTCCCATTAAAGCCTTAACATCAATTAATTGCGAGGGGGAAACACCATATTTTTGGAAAACCGCATTTTGGTCATAACTTTGTGTTTCTGGCTTGCCACCCTTAGTAACAGTTAACTTTACTAAAACCCCATCTCCTGCTAATTGCAAATCGTCCTTATCCCCAGTGGCAATAATACATTCAATTCCTTGCTCTTTGCACTCGGTTGCTACTGTGCCTATTATATCGTCTGCCTCGTAGCCTTCTTTTTCTAAAATTGCAATATTCATAGCACATAAAAGTTCCTTTAACGGTTCCATTTGCTCCGCTAATTCATCAGGCATTCCCTTTCTATGTGCCTTATATTGTTCATATTGTGCGTGTCTAAAAGTTTTCGCCCGCAAATCAAAGGCAATACAAAGATAATTTGGCTTTTCCTGCTCAATAAATTTAAGTAAAATATTGAAAAAGCCAAAAATGCCATTAGTGTGTAGCCCCTTAGAATTAGTAAGGGGACGAATGCCATAAAAAGCACGATTTATTATACTGTTGCCGTCAAAGATAACGAGTTTCACTTAATTCATCCTTTAATAGTCAATTATTATTTATCAATTGTTTTTATTATACCACAGCAACAGCCTATTTAAAAGAAATTTTTGGCATTATTTTTTTTGCTGTAAGCAAAATGTGATATCCGTGCTACGCACGGGTGATATAATATGAACCCACTTCACGCACCGCAGTGCACATCACACCGCGGAAGTTTGACACTTGTCTAACTAAAAATCACCCTAAAAGCCTTGAAAAAGACTAATTTTTTTGTCAAATTTTCAATTTAGGTATCGCGTTATTTTGCGTTTTATGT
>CAZFQD010000083.1:0-10181 GCA_964520885.1 uncultured Oscillospiraceae bacterium
TATCTGCTTAAAAATTTTTAAAAAATGCTTGACTTTTAATAGTTAGTCACCTCATAATTTATTTTTAAGGCTTTATGCCTTAAATTTTATCTTGTTGCTTTTCTTCTTTTCATAAACGAATGTGGTGCTTACCCCACCAATAATTGAAATAGCCAGTATTATTATAATAATTAAAATATCGGGTTTTAATTTGAATTCCAAATCAAAATCTTTTACAGCCGGACCAAAATTTGCATTGAAATAACCATTAACATCTGTGCCTGTATGTGTCGTGAACTTTAGAAACTTATTGGTACCTTCAGTTGTCACTACAGCAGTTCCGTTTTTTACTCCCGGAGCAGGTGTAGCAGGGAAAAGGATATCTGAATTTCCGCTTTGGAAATCCTGCTGATAAACCACTTTACCTGTATCAGCAAGAGAAAGAATTGAACAAAGAGAAACTAAAAGAGAAAACATACATAACAAGCAGATGATTTTTTTTAAAAACTATAATCCTCCTTTCCTGATTTGATTAACTAACAGGTTACTAAATTAGTTTTAATTTATAGTTTATTTACTGCTTTAATTATAATTGATATCGCACTCTATTGTCAATATGTAAAATATACCAATATTATATATATGTTTTGTAGCATAATTGCCATATTATAGATAACCATTTAGTTATTGAAAACAAATATTTTTAATGTATAACATAACACATACCAAGTTATACAATGTTAAAAAAGTGATATTTTTAGTTAAAAGTGAAAAAAAACACTGTAGATTAATAAGATTAGAAAACTATTTAATGAACTACTATATTACTGGTGGTATGCCAGAGGTTGTTAAAAAGTGGTGTGATACAAAGGATATTAATAAAATTGAAGCAATACAACAAAAAATTCTTGATAGCTATGAACTTGATTTTGCAAAGTATGCACCATCAAATGACTTTCCAAAGCTATCAGCTATTTGGAGGTCTATTCCTGAGCAGTTAGCAAGAGAAAACTCTAAATTTATTTTTGGTCAAGTTAAAAAAGGTCTTCGTGCTAAGAACATTCGTGCAGATAATTTTGATATAGCCACCAACGGTCAATAAGTATATGTATACCGATAGCATTCTTTTCGAGCAATATATGTTTCTGTTTGCAAAGATCGTCCTCCGTGTTTGTGGAGCAATATTCCCTCCTCTCGCGTTCACCACAAAGTAGCCACAATCTAAATAATAGTGATCGCATTTTGCAATTCTGTGCACCACCTGTGACCACCAACTTTTGCACCACATAGCAGTATACGGATTAACTATGTGAGATTTGAACCATTTCAACAATAAATAACTGTTATAATGCACCAAATAGCAATGGTTTGCACTATACCGTCATTTTTGGAAATCGTGTGAGCAATTAAATGCTCCGAGGGTTCAAATCCCTCTCTCTCCGCCAAAAAAAGCCCTTCGGGGCTTTTTTCAACGATATGAACCCATTATTAGGTTCGTGGCGAAAAAAATACTACTTGAAAAATAATTTTATTTTTTAAAAAAAATTAATATTTTTACCATAAAAATGACTTTTTAAATCGTATTATAACTGTAAGGATACTAAATTGTTTTCATTTTATACACTTTTTTCATATTATTTCCCTTATTTTTTATTATTAATCCTCGCACAAATACCAATTATTTCGGATGCTCGTTGTAGCATCCGTTTTTTTTAGTATTTAATGTTTTTAATGTTGAAATAACTTTATAATTAGGGTGTACTCAAAAAGTCAACTTGTTGGATTTTTGAGTGTGGCAAATTAAATTTGCCACACAAAACGGCGAAAAAGCTAAGCTTTCGCCGTTTTGTAGCCGTAATTATCGGCGAACTCATATTGCAAGATTTATCTTGCAACTATAATCTGTATTGTTTTTTAGCAATTATATAAAAAACCATACAGATTATAGAACTGAAAATTGCTGATAACCGCTCTGTATCAGCGATATTTAGTTTTTGAGTAAGCCCTACTTTACAAAAATATTTTATTAATTTTAAAAAAAATTAATATTTTTACCATAAAAATGACTTTTTAAATCGTATTATAAGTGTAAGGATACTAAATTGTTTTCATTTTATACACTTTTTTCATATTACCCCTTCTTTTTTCATTTCATTCCTCGCACAAATACCAATTATTTCGGATGCTCGTTGTAGCATCCGTTTTTTTTGTATTTATATGAATTATATTTTATATTTAATGTTGAAATAACTTTATTATTTATGCTTATTTTGTTCTTTGATGGGTGATAATAATTTACCCGATTTTTCATCCCTTTGAGTTTTAATAGTTAATAGATGAATGCTAACTCCAATACCAACCGCAAAAAGGAATATTGTTAAATGCAAATTTAATACAATGAGCATTGAAATTACAAGTGAAAGCCATAAAAATATCAAAGACCATATTTTTACATCTCTTTTAATTGCTCCATATGTTAGGTAATTGTAAATATACTCACCAAATATTTTATGACTAATTAGCCAATTATATAAAAATTTAGAACTATTAATATAGCAAAAGGATGAAAATAATAAAAAAGGAGTTGTAGGCAAGACTGGAATTATAATTCCTATAATTCCAATAACTAATGATATTGTTCCAATAATAATTAGTAAATATCTTTTGGGAGATTTTGTTATCATAATTGGTATTTCATCATAGCCTGCTCAACTTGCTTGCCAAATTCTTCTGAAGCAGAGTAAAAATAATTTAATACTCTTTTTTGAATATCCTTTTTAACTGCGTATAATTCAGATGCAATGTTATCTGCTAAATGCTCTTTATCAATTATAGATAATGAATTATATCGCTCACCTGCTTGAGTGAAATCATCTGTTTTTATTATTGGTGTTCTTCCTATAATTCCTTTTACATAATCGCCTTTTATATTAGGTAGATTTGCTGTGTGAGGGCGGTTGTCATTTAAGCTATTTGGCAAATAATTTATAGGTGAAGAGTTAAATTCATAGGTCATTGCTCCATCTCTTTGAGTATTTTCAACTGGAGAAATGGATTTATTTATCGGTAACTGAGCAAAGTTTGGTCCTATTCTATGTCTTTGTGTATCTAAATATGAAAAAGACCTTCCTTGAAGCATTTTATCGGCAGACAATTCTACACCGGGAACAATATTAGCAGGACAAAAAGCGACCTGTTCCACTTGTGCAAAATAGTTCTCCGGATTTTTATCTAAGGTCATCATACCTATCTTCATTAAAGGATATTTGTCCTCTGGCCAAACTTTTGTATCGTCTAACGGGTCAAATTCTAAATTATCAGCATCTTTAGGGTCCATTAATTGAACACATAATTCATATTCTATCTTTTCGCCTTTTGCAATTGTATCATATAAATTTTGAACAGCAATATTAGGATTTTCACCTGCTAAACGCGAAGCCTCGTGCCTATCAATTGTTTCAATTCCTTGCATAGTTTTCCAGTGATACTTTATATATTTTCTTTCACCGTTTTTATTTACCCAAATATAAGTATTAACTCCAAACCCATCTATATTTGCAAAGTTTTTAATTGTTCCTCTATCTGAATATAACCATGTTATCATATGTGTTGCTTCGGGCGAAAGGGAAATAAAATCCCAAAATCTTTCCGGGTCTATCAAGTTTGTAATAGGAGAAGGCTTTAGGGAATGAATTACATCAGGAAATTTTATTGCATCCCTTATAAAGAAAACCGGTATATCATTGCCAACTATATCATATATCCCTTGTTGAGTATAGAATTTCACTGCAAACCCTCTCGGGTCTCTAACCGTATCCGCTGAGCCTTTTGAACCAACAACAGTTGAAAATCTAACAAATACTTTTGTTTTTTTATTAGGCAAATTAAGAAAATCTGCAAAGGTATAATCTTGCATTGACTTATAATTAGTAAAATATCCAAATGCCCCTGCTCCCTTTGCATGAACAACCCTTTCAGGAATTCTTTCTCTATCAAAATGTGATAATTTATCAATAAATTGTATATCCTCTAATAAAACCGGTCCATCAGGTCCCACTGTAAGAGAATTGCTATCATTTTGAATTGGTCTGCCCAAGCTATCAGTTAAATAATTGCTGTTATCTGTATTTTCAATCGGTTGTTTGGGTTGGGTTTTTGAAATCTTTTCATCTTTCGCTACATCTTTTGATTTTTTTGAGTCGTTTCCATATTGGTAAAGCATTTGCTCAGAATATTTATTAATTAAATTCTTCATATCATTATTTGTAAACTTATTTATTTTGTTTAAATCTTTATATTCATTATTCATAAAACACCTCTCTAAAATATTATCATTAATATAATATTCATTTCTTCACTAAGTGTTATTTTCTAATCTTTTAGCATTGACTATTTTCCCCAAATATGCTATTATGAAAGCACCTCATAATATTATTTAAGTGGTGAAAAGTATTTGCAATTTATTTTAAATGCCTTAACACAATGCAAAGAATACAAAGAATTATCAGATGCCTTAAAAAAGAAACAACTTCCTCTTGCAATATGGGGGGTGCCAAATTCTTTAAAAGCGTCATTTTGTTATGCCCTTTGCCAGCAACAAAAAAAGAAGGCTGTAGTTATTGTTCCTCAAGAGGATATAGTAAAAACTCAATTTGCATTATCTTGCCATTTTGGTGATGGTGTTATTGTTTTTCCTTCTAAGGAATTTTTATTTAGAAATGTTGAAAGTGCCTCACACGAAGAAGATATTGCAAGGCTTAGTGTTTTAACTCAGCTTATAAATAATGACTATAATGCCTTAATTATTTCCCCAGAAGCACTACTCAGATATACAATGCCAAAAGAAAAATATTTATCACTTTGCATAAAAATTGTTAAAAACAAAGAATTCCCTCTTAACAAAGCAATTGAATTTCTAATTAATTGTGGCTATTCTCGATGTGAAAAAATTGAAGGTAAGGGGCAATTTTCTAACCGTGGCGGAATATTAGATTTCTTCCCTCCCCATTCAGAAAACCCTATTAGAATTGAGTTTTTTGGAGAAACACCTGATTTAATAGGAGAGTTTGATATTATTTCTCAAAGGAAAATAAATAATTTAGATTTTGCACAAATTACCCCTGTTTTAGAATTAATATTAAATAATAAAGAAAAGCAAGAGTTAATAAACAAGATAAACGAATTACAGGCAAACTTTATTCATAAAAAGTCAAGCCAAAAAGCAATTGATATATTAAAGCACGATATTGAAATTATAAATGAAGGTATTAATTTAGCATCAATTGACCGATATATTCCATTAACAAATAAGCAAAAGACAACTGTTTTAGATTATACCGAAGGAGCATTAGTTTTTGCTTTTGAATTAGCACGAGTTAGGGAAAATATTAATGGCTTTATATGGCGACTAAATGAGGACATAAAAACCTTAGCAGAGGAAGGCGTTCCCTTTTGCAAGGGAGATTATTGTATTGACAGCCTTTGCTTTGACACGATAATTGAAAGAAAGGGAGCAATAATTTTTGAGGCACTTTCACGAAGCGAGGGAGAAATCCGCCTTAAATTTTTATCCTCCATTAATGCAAAGCAGACTTCTCCGTGGAGAGGAAATATTTCTGTTTTGGTTGATGATATTATTTATCACAATAAAAATAAAGATAAGGTTATAATTTCAGCAGCAAATATTAAGCATGCTGAGTGGTTAGCTATGGAGTTAAGAGAAAAAGGCATTATTGCATCCTTTTCTTCTAAAATTCCCGAAAGGATTGAAGATGGGCAAGTAATTGTTGTTCCCTTTCCTTTTGGCACCGGTTATGAAATTCCTTCTGCTAAATTTGCAATTTTTTCTGATAGTAATATTGAGCATATAATTAACAAAAAACCTATAAAGCCTTCAAAAAATGTTAAGGATATTAAACTAATTAAAAGTCTTTCAGATTTAAAGACCGGTGATTATATTGTGCACAATGATTATGGAATAGGAATTTTTGATGGAATTTTTAATTCAACTGTAAATGAAATAACCAAAGACAAAATTAAAATTCGCTATAGTGGAACTGATGTTTTATATATCCCCTGTTCAAGGCTTGATTTAATTGCAAAATATACAGGGGCTGATACTGCAGGGGTTAAACTTAACAAATTAGGCACTGCCGATTGGGTTAAGGCTAAGGCAAGGGTTAAAAAAGCAGTTGCTGATTTAGCAAACTATTTAATTGACCTTTATGCAAAAAGGCAGAGTGTAAAGGGATATGCCTTTTCACACGATACGCAGTGGCAAAATGAATTTGAACAAAGATTTGAATATGAAGAAACTGATGACCAGCTTAAATGTGTAAAAGAAATAAAAAAAGATATGGAAAAGTCAATTCCAATGGATAGGCTTTTATGCGGTGATGTTGGAGTTGGAAAAACTGAGGTAGCACTTAGAGCCACTTTTAAATGCGTTGCAGATGATAAACAGGTTTCAATTTTAGTTCCTACTACAGTTTTGGCTTGGCAACACTATCAAACAATTTCAAAAAGAATGGCAGATTATCCTATTACAGTTGAAATGCTTTCAAGGTTTCGCACTCCTAAGGAGCAAGAAAAAATAATCAAAAAGTTAAAAACCGGCGAAATTGATATAATTATTGGCACACACCGATTATTGCAAAAGGATATTGTTTTTAAGAATTTAGGCTTGGCTATTGTGGACGAGGAACAGAGATTTGGAGTAACACATAAAGAAAAATTAAAAGAACTTACAAAAGAGGTTGATATTTTAACCTTGTCTGCTACTCCAATTCCGAGAACTTTAAATATGGCTTTGACCGGAATTAGAGATTTATCCTTAATTGAAGAGCCTCCACACGACCGTCATCCCATTGCTACTTATGTTGCCGAATATGATTATTCAATTATTACAGATGCCATTATTAAGGAAATTTCAAGAAATGGGCAGGTTTATTTTCTTCACAACCGAGTTGAAACTATTTATAAGATGGCTAATAAACTAAGTGAATTAGTGCCTAATGCACGAATTTCAGTAGCACACGGACAAATGAACGAAACTGAACTTTCTTCAGTTTGGGAAAGTTTAGTTAATGGGGAAGTTGATGTTTTAGTTTGCACTACTATTATTGAAACAGGGGTTGATGTGCCTAATGTCAACACTCTTATAATTGACGATGCCGATAAATTGGGTTTAGCACAACTTCATCAAATAAGAGGTAGAATTGGCAGAAGTGCAAGAAGAGCTTATGCTTACCTTACCTATAAAAGAGGCAAGGTTTTAACTGAGGATGCGGCAAAAAGATTAACTGCAATAAGAGAGTTTACAGAGTTTGGCTCAGGACTTAAAATTGCTATGCGTGATTTAGAAATAAGGGGTGCCGGCAATGTTTTAGGAGCAGAACAATCCGGACATTTGCACAGTGTTGGCTATGATATGTATATTAGCCTTTTAGAGCAAGCAGTAAAGGACCACAATGGCGAGCAAATAAAAATTAAAAATTGCATAATTGATTTAAATATTAGTGCTTTTATTCCCGATAGTTATATTAAAGGAAACGAAACAAGGCTTGATATTTACAAAAAAATAGCCGCTATCCGTAGCAAAGATGATGAACTTGATGTTACCGATGAAATTTTAGACCGTTTTGGCGAGCCACCCGAGCAAGTTATTAAATTAATTAAAATTGCTTGTCTTAAACAAAATGCAATTGAAGTTGGAATAACCGAAATTGCACAAAATGGCAATATTTTAATGTTTTATTTAACAGATGTTAATATTGAAGTTATTTCAAAATTAGCGGGAAAATTTAAAGGTAGGGTTATGTTTTCGCTAACCGGCAGACCTTATATTTCGCTAAAAATTGCGAATGATGAAGTGCTAACACTTTTGGAAAGGTTTTTAAATGATTTTGTGGAAATAAATAAGAAGTAGAAACCACAAAGGACACGAAGGACACAAATGGAATTGATGATTGACAATTTTACAATTTGTCATTGCGAGCGAAGCATGGCAATCTCATTTAACCACAAAGGACACAAAGGGCACAAAGGACACAAAGGGCACAAAGGGAATTAGGAATTAGAGAAATAATGTTGATATTTGCTTAAATTCTGATATAATTACATTAATATATATTTAAGGGGGTTTTATTATGGCACTAATTAAATGTAGTGAATGTCAAAGGGAAATTAGCGACAAAGCAACTTCTTGCCCTCATTGTGGCTATCCATTGAATAAAATTGAAATGCAAGAAAATGAAAATTATGAAATTGATGATGCAAATTCATTAGGATTAAAAAATTTAATAGATAAATTTGATAAATCAGATAATAAAATTGAAGGTTCAAGTAAAAATAGCACAAACAATAATATTTCTAATAAAAACTTTCCTTTTATTAGAGTAATTATAATTTTCTGCGGTTTAACAATAATAATCTTTGCGTTGATTTTTAATAATAATCAAAATGAAATAATCTCAACAATGGCAAATAGCAGTTATGAAAATATACAACCAACAAAATCAGAAAGTCAAATAAAAGAAGAACAAATTAAAGCACAAGAAGAAGCAAAGAAAATTGCTCAAGAAAAAGCAGATAGACAAGTAAAAATCAACTCTTTTCTTTCTAAAATGAGAATTGAGACTGACGATGTTAAGGACATAAAATGGATTTATGACACTTCCTCACCAATGTACATAAATGTTAACGCTATATTTATTTATATTTCAGCTCTTAAAGATAATAGTAATCCTACTTTGAGAATGAAAATTCAATATACTGGTGAAAACTGGTTGTTTATTAATAGTTATTCACTTAAAGTAGATGATAAATTATATACAATTACACCCAGTTATGGTGAAGTTGAAAGAGATAATAAAACTACTGTTTGGGAATGGTATGATTTTATTCCCAATAATAGCCAAATTTCAATAATAAGAGAAATTATTAAATCAAATAAAACTATTTTAAGATATGAAGGGGATATATATAATAAGGATAAAGAAATAACCCAAACGGAAAAAAATGCAATGAATAATATATTACAATTATATGATTTAATGGTTAAACAATAAAAAGTTAAAGGTGGTTATTATGGCAATAATAAAATGTAACGAATGTGATAGAGAAATAAGCGACAAGGCAATTTCTTGTCCTCATTGTGGTTATCCACTAAATGAAAATGAAACAGAACAGATAAATAATAAAGATACACAAATGCAACCTTCTATTCCAAAAGGTAATACTATAACAATTAAAACCGTAGACAAATCAAAGAAAAAGGCATTATTTATATTTGTAATAGTTGTAATTTTAGCTACTCTTATTTGTGTAATATTAATAAATTACATAGATGTAACAAGTTTCAAACCAGTTATTCAAGCAGGTTCTATTGTAGAGGAAGATTTCTTAATTTACAACAATAAGAGTGAAGTTGTAATGAAACCATCAGATAAAGAGGACGGGACAATATTAATATTATTATCTTTACCTTCAGAAGAGAAGTATTTTACTGCAAGAGGGATAAGTATCGGTGATAGTATAGATAAATTAGGTGCAATGTATGGCACGATAACGCCTAAATACAATAGCATGAAATATAGTAGTGATTTGAATAATATACGGCTTGATGAATTTGTTAAAAGATATAATGAGTTTAAGGCAGATTCTAACATTACAGTTACTTTTGATGATGGCATATTTGGAACTTTATACGGCAGATTAGAATTTACGATAGATAACGGAAAAATAACCACTATAAGAATAAGAAATCCTGCTTCGGTTAAAACTTTTGATAAAAAAGTACAAGATGAAATTGACAAATACATGAATAAATAATGATAATTTAGGGGAATTAGTTAGCTCTATAAATAGATTAAGAATTGAAAATAATTCTGTTAAAGTATAGATATTAAATAAACAATAGCAAAAATAGCCCCTCTACACTAAATTAAAAGTATACGAAGACAGTGGACGGTTCTACGTCTTTGGGTAATCAGAATAACAATCAATTTAGGGGTTGAAATATATTAATAGAAAATGCTTATGCTTAACTTTTGAATAAAAAAACAAAAAACATTTGCGATTGACAAAGCAGTTTTCAATATGTTATTATTTATGTAAATATTTAGATGTTAAATTGACAGGCTGCCAAGGGGACGGCAGACCAATATCATAAAGCTAAGCTTACAAAAAATACCAATAAAATT
>CAZFQD010000084.1:0-10002 GCA_964520885.1 uncultured Oscillospiraceae bacterium
CTTGAATTGATGATGGCTTTATTTAAAATTGTTCAAGGCATCATCTCAACCATAATGAACGCAGCAGGCTTTGGTAATGCACAGCAAACAACACTCCCCAGCACGATAGTAACTGCAATAAATGATTGCGGATTTTTTGAAAGCATACCGCTTTGGGCAGTAACCTTAATCGGTGGACTGTTCATAACAGTACTATCATTCATTATGATAATGTCTGTTTACGGTCGCTTTTTCAAGCTGTATTTATATACTGCAATTGCACCTATTCCTCTTTCATCGTTCGCAGGAGAGCCAAGCCAAAGTGTTGGTAAGAGCTTTCTTAAAAGCTATGCGGCGGTTTGCCTTGAAGGTGCAATTATTGTTCTTGCCTGTGTTATCTTTTCGGTATTTGCATCAAGTCCACCTGCTGTTGACCCGAGTGCAAGTGCTGTAACTATGGTTTGGACATATGTAGGCGAACTAATTTTTAATATGCTCGTTCTCGTTGGTGCTGTTAAAATGGCTGATCGAGTTGTGCGTGAAATGATGGGATTATAAAAGATGATAACTACTAATAAAATTAGACCAATCACAGCACAGCTACCTATATACAAATAATTCATAACTCATACCCCTTTACTCTTTTATGCATAAAGCATAAAGATTTTAATACGCACTGTCAAAGGTGCGAAAAGTTAGGAGGAAATATTTTGGAAGTAAAAATCAACAGAGAAATCCGTGATTACACGGAGAGTATGTTTTTTGGACTGTCGCTAAGACAGTTCGTTTTTTCTATCTGTGCTTGTGTAGTGGCAATAGGACTGTACTTTGGACTTAAAAATTTCGTCGGCACAGAAACGGTAAGTTGGATGTGTATTTTAGGAGCTGCCCCATTTGCAGCACTTGGCTTCATTAAATATCACGGGATGACCGCCGAGCAATTTGCTTGGGCGTGGATAAAATCAGAGTTTTTGATACCTAAAAAACTAATGTTTAATGCCACCAACATCTACTATGAAGCACTAAAACCAACTATTGAGAAATATGAAAAGGAGGAATTAAACAGACATGATTAAAACATTAAAAAGAATATTTGGGCAAGACAAAGAAAAGTTTGTTGCACCGAAAGGTGTGCAAGATGTAGTTCCAATAAACAGGGTTTGGGATGATGGCATCTTTTTAGTTGGCAATAAGTTTTCAAAAACCTATAAGTTTGAAGATATTAACTATGCCGTTGCAAGCCGTGAGGATAAGGAAGCTACGTTCTTGACATATTCCGAACTGCTGAATTCAAATGACATTGGAGCTACAACAAAGATTACTATTATTATACACAGACTGAATAAGGTTGATTTTGAAAAAAGTATTTTATTTGATATGAGAGAAGATAATTTAGATATTTACCGTAAGGAATTAAATAACATCCTAACAGATAAGGCAATGGGTGCTAATGGCATCGTGCATGAAATGTATATTACCGTGTCTGTTTGCAAGAAAAATATCGAGGAAGCAAGAAACTATTTTGCTCGAATCGGTGCTGAACTTATGACTCGCTTTTCTAATCTTGGCTCAAAATGTGTGGAATTAGATGCTATTGAAAAACTGCGTATTTTTCATGACTTCTTTAGGAATGGTGAGGAAGAAGAATATAAACTGAGTCTTTATGAAACAATGCGTAAAGGTCATAATTTCAAGGATTATATCAGCCCTGATACCTTTGAATTCGAAAAGAATTATTTCAAGATGGGCGACCGCTATGGGCGTGTAATCTTCTTGAAAGATTATGCTTCCTATATCAAGGACAGCATGGTTTCAGAACTATGCGACCTAAACCGCAATATGATGCTGAGCATTGATATTATACCTATTCCCACAGATGAAGCTGTGCGTGAGGTTGAAAACCGTCTTTTGGGTGTTGAAACCAATATCACCAATTGGCAGAGAAAGCAAAACCAAAACAATAACTTCTCTGCGGTTATTCCGTATGATATGGAACAGCAACGAAAAGAAAGCAAGGAGTTTTTAGACGATCTTACCACTCGTGACCAGCGTATGATGTTTGCGGTTTTGACTATGGTGCATACAGCAGAAACAAAAGAACAGCTTGATAGCGATACTGAAGTATTGCTGACAACCGCAAGAAAGCATCTTTGTCAATTTGCAACTTTAAAACATCAACAAATGGACGGTCTTAACACAGTTCTACCGTATGGTCTTAGAAAGATTAATGCACTTAGAACGCTCACAACCGAAAGCCTTGCAGTTTTTATCCCGTTTCGTGCGCAGGAAATCTGCCATGAACACGGGATTTATTATGGGCAGAATATTATTTCTAAAAATATGATTATTGCCAACCGCAAGTGCTTACTCAATGGCAACAGCTTTATTTTAGGAGTGTCTGGTAGTGGTAAATCCTTTACCGCAAAGCGTGAAATTGTCAATCAAATATTATCCTCTGATGATGAGATTATCATAATTGATCCTGAGCGAGAGTATTCATCGTTGGTTAAGGCAATGGGCGGTGCAGTCGTCAATATTTCCGCCACATCAAACAATCACATCAATGCAATGGATATGAACAAAGATTATGGTGATGGTGCAAACCCTGTTATTCTAAAATCTGAGTTTGTATTATCTCTTTGTGAGCAGCTAATTGGTGATAAAAATCTTGGTGCAAAACAAAAATCCTTGATTGACCGTTGCACTGCTACGGTTTACAGAAAGTATCTGCTAAATAACTACAATGGCAATCCACCTACTTTGCAAGACTTTCGAGAGGAACTCTTAAAGCAAGATGAGCCTGAAGCACAGGAAATTGCACTTGCCATTGAACTATTTACAGATGGTAGCTTAAACACCTTTGCAAAGCAGACAAATGTTGATGTCAATAGCCGCTTAATCTGCTACGACATTCTCGACCTTGGCAAACAGCTTTTGCCTATTGGAATGTTGGTTGTCTTAGATAGCATCCTCAATCGTATTACTCAAAACAGAGCCAAAGGCAAAAATACCTTTATCATCATTGATGAGATTTATTTGCTGTTCCAACACGAGTATTCGGCAAACTTTCTGTTTACCCTTTGGAAACGTGTTCGTAAATACGGTGCGTTTTGTACTGGTATTACACAGAATGTTGACGACCTTTTACAGAGTCATACAGCAAGAACAATGCTTGCAAACTCTGAGTTTATCGTTATGCTCAATCAGGCATCAACTGACCGTACCCAGCTTGCCCAACTATTAAATATCTCTGATCTTCAGCTTTCGTATATTACCAATGTTGCGGCGGGTAATGGCTTGGTTAAGGTTGGTAGCTCACTTGTGCCGTTTAGTGATAGTTTTCCACGCAACACAAAATTGTATAGGCTGATGTCAACAAAGTTTAGCGAACAGACAGTGCTGTAAAGATCGTATAAATTTTAAGAAGCAAAACAAGTTTTTAACAGATTTTGCTCCATCATTTGATTAAATTTTATTTTTTTCTTGCATAATAGTATAACATATGCTATAATTGTATAGCATATGTTATACTTAACAAGGAGGGTTTTAATTGGAATTTTCAGAAATTGTTAAAAATGTCCGAAATATTTTAAGACTTAGTCAATCTGAGTTAGCTGAAGCATTAGGTGTTAGTTTTGCAACTATAAACAGGTGGGAAAACAAGAAATCTGTCCCAAGCAAGCTTGCGCAGAAGTCGTTTTATGATTTCTGTGAAAACAATTTTATTGATATCAAAAAATTGTAAAAGCTAATATTTTCTTATGAATTTTTTGGAGGTAATAAAAATGGCAAGAGCAGATTTACTTTGCGATATAATTAAATATGGATTAATAAGTGATATTAATAATTTTAAACGTGCTGCTGAAGCAATTTGTGCAGAAGAAAGAGCAAAACAGCACGGCGTGTTAGCTAATAAAATTGAAGAAATATTAAGAACAGCCAAGCCACAGTACAAGGATATTAGTATGCCTACCATTGTCAGAAATAGTTCTAATGAACAATCATTATTTTGGGAAAAGATTCCGGAAAAAAGATTGGATAACTTGTTATTACCAAAAAATGTTGTCGATATTTGCAAAGATATAATAGAAGAACAAACTAGAGGTGATTTGCTAAGATCATATGGTATGGAACCAAGAAATAAATTACTTTTTATTGGCCCTCCAGGTAACGGTAAAACTTCTTTAGCGGAGGCAATCGCTGAATCTTTATCTCTACCGTTATTAACAGTTAGATATGAAAGCATTGTAGGTTCTTATCTTGGGGAAACTGCAGGCAAATTATCAAAATTGATTGAGTATGCAAAATCAAGACAGTGCGTTTTATTCTTTGATGAGTTTGAAACACTTGGCAAAGAACGCGGTGACATTCATGAAACTGGTGAGATTAAGCGTGTTGTAAGTTCTTTGTTGTTACACATTGATTCTCTTCCAAGTTATGTGGTAGTCATAGGAGCAACAAATCATGAAGGCCTTTTAGATAAGGCTGCATGGAGAAGATTTCAAGTTAAATTAAATTTACCTAAACCAGAACAAAAAGATTTAGAAAAATGGTTTGCCATATTTGAAAAGCAAAAAGGTTTTAAATTTGGTGTTTCAACAATGGCATTAGCAAAGAAAACTGTTGGTTTGAGTTATGCAGAGGCTGAGGAATTAGCGTTAGCAATATATCGGCAATATATTCTAAATTTGCCGAATAACAATACTAAACAAATCACTGAATCAATACTGAAATTGTGGGAGACGCAAGTGCAAGCTACAGATAATTATACGGTAGATATAAAGGAAGGTGAATAAAATGAGCGATAGGCCTTTACTTTTATTCCCAGAACCAGAAAATGCAAATAGAACGACAAGACAGATGTCATTTGGTAATAATTTTGCAAAGCCAACTTTTTCAAGACAGTTTGCAAGATTAACTCCAGCTTTTACCCAATTAACAATAGCATTTGAACAAAAAAATTTAAGCATCCAAAATTCTACACTTGGGTTAAATCCTGAATATGCATTGGTTTTTGAAGTCATAGGAGGAGTAGATAGCTTTTATAGAGCTGTGAAAAAAGTTGAAGGTCTTGAATGGATGTTCGATCAGGTTTCAAAAGATATTGAGCCGGATGATGATTTTTATTTGCAAAATGATGATGGCGAAAAAACTGATGATAATTTTGATGGACGCGTTTATTGCGTGATGTCTAACAAAACTGCCATGGATCAACTGATGTCTATGTGGAAAAGGTTTAGTGAAGGTGAAGAAAATGTTTTTCCGCACGGAACTACACCTCTGAGAGATGTTTTTTTGCTTCTTAAATCCATTAGACCATGGGATGCATCCGATCGCATATATGAAACCAACGCCATTAAGTATTGGGAAGAAATCTTGAAAATTGATGTTGATTATCCTGTGCCTTTTGAAATAGAGCTGTTTTTTAGAAAAGATGAAGCGAAACGCTCTACTGCATCTACCACAATTTCAAATACGATTCAGTCATTAGGTGGTGCAAAACTTCAGGAATGTGTTATTCTGGATATTTCATATCATGCCATGCTTGTATCACTCCCACGAAATCAAATACGTGATTTAGTAAGCAACTATAATCAAGTGTCTCTTGTGCATGTTGATGACATTATGTTTTTCAGACCAACAGCACAATCTGCATTTTATAGTGAGGATACGACAATTTCAATGTCTCAAACTGTAGCTGCTGTTGAAAATTTAGTTGAAGAACCAATTATTGCGATTTTTGATGGAATGCCAATGCAAAATCATTCATTGTTAAAAGATCGACTAATTCTTGACGATCCAGATGATTTTGGCAATGGGTATCAGGTTGCCGACAGAAAACATGGTACATCTATGGCTTCGTTGGTTTTGTTTAGTGATTTAAACAATTTAAGCCCAGCATTAATAAGAAAAGTTTATTTCAGACCAATAATGAAACCGGTAGCTGGATTACGTGGAAACGTAGAAAAAATACCAGAGAGTATTTTAGTTGTTGATTTGATACATAGAGCAGTAAAAAGAATACTTGAAGGAGAAGGTTCTCAATCTGCTACCGCTCCTACTGTAAAAGTTATCAATCTATCAATTGGTGATCCATATAGACAATTTGCCACAACTATGAGCCCACTTTCAAGATTATTAGACTGGCTTAGTTTTAACTATAAAATATTGTTTATTATTAGCGCTGGAAACCAAAATGTATTTGAAGAAAATTTTATTGAACCGTTTAGCACTTTTAAATCGCTTCCTATAGAAGAACGTTCCTCAAAGGTATTTGAATGTCTTGCTAATAATAAACCTAACATTAGAGTTCTTTCGCCTGCAGAATCAATTAATAACATAACAGTTGGTGCTTTATACAATGACTCTTGTACTATCAATGAAAATGCTCGTCAAGCTTTTGCGGTGGCAGATGGTTACCCAAGCCCTATTTCCGGGTTTGGGTATGGTTATAACAAAATAATTACGCCTGACTTGTTCTATATCGGAGGAAGAAAATTTTTAGTTGAAAATTCAGTACACAGAAATTTACGGTGGATAAACAACACAAATGAACCTGGTTGCAAATCTGCATATCCTTATTCTGATGGTTCACAAGACGGTATTGCTTATACATTTGGAACAAGTGATGCTACATCAATGCTTTCACATGAAGCAGGTCGCTGTTATGAATTGTTAAATGATGTCTTTTTAAATGAAAATGGCATGGCTATTCCAAATGATCAAGTTGCTATACTAATTAAGTCTATGTTAGCTCATGGAGCATCTTGGGATGATTTGTCTAATAATTTAGCAGGGCTTGTTAATGAATCTGAAAAAAAATTATCAAGATGGATTGGTAATGGAATTCCTAACATTACGAGAGTTGAAAAATGTGCGAAAAATCGGGTAACTCTAATCGGGCTTGGAGATTTAATACAAGACGAAGCACACTTATATCGATTGCCCCTCCCTTTCAACTTCTCATCAGATATAATTAGGCGCAGATTGACTGTTACTTTAGCTTATATGGCTCCAACAAATCCCACAAGACATAGATACCGCACTACACAAATATGGTTCGAAGTTGAAAATTGCAAGGAATTAGTTCCTACAAGGCAAAACTCAGATTGGCAAAATGTTAGAAAAGGAACACTTCAACATGAAGTTTTTACTGGAGAAAACGCAGCCGTCTGGGGTGAAGATAATGAATTAAGAATAAAAGTTAATTGCAAAGAAGATGCTGAGAAGTTTTCGGGGAAAATCCCTTATAGTATTTTTGTGACTTTTGAAGTGGCAGAAGGTGTAAATCTTGATATTTATACTAATGTAGCAACAAAAATTAGAACCATGGTTCGTGTGCAAAATCAAATATAATTCTATCGTAATGAGTTGTTGTATAAATTATCATTACAAATCAAAGCACCCTTCTCCTTTTCAGGATTGGGTGCTATTTTTATATTCAAAAACAGAAAGGAGCATGTAAATGAGCGATATTAAAACAAGAAATGTAGTGAAAGATATTAAAGTTCTTGATAAAGGAGCAGAACTTTCGAAAAATGTGAAGGATGCTTTTGTTAGAACAAAAGACAAGGCAGAAGAAACGCAGCAATCTACACATGATACTCTACACACTTATGCGACTGATAAAGCTTCTGAAAATGCAAAAGAAGTTGCCAGTGTTACGGCATATAAAGCGGACCACTTTGGCAGAAACTCTACTAAGAAGGTTTATAATGATATTAAGGCTTTTAGGAAAAATCGTAAAGTAGGAAAAGTTGCTGATAACACAATTAAGACCGTCTCAAAAGGTACTATTAAAAAAGCACAAAAATCGGTTAAGACCGCAGAAAAAACATCAAAAGCAACAATTAAAACCACACAGCAAGCTATAAAGACTACTGCAAAAACTGTGCAAGCCACGATAAAAGCATCTCAAAAAGCTGCTCAGACAGCTAAGGTTGCAGCCAAAGCAACTGCTCAGGTGGCAAAGACCGTAGTAAAAGCAACAATAACCACAGTAAAGGCTATTATTGCTTCTATAAAAGGGCTTATTACTTTAATTGCCGCAGTTGGCTGGGTTGCTGTTGTTGTGATACTCGTTATTTGTTTGGTGGCATTTATATTTTCTTCGCCTTTCGGCATTTTTAGTGGCGGTGGTGCAAACGGAACACCTACTATTACAGAAATTATAGCAAAGGTCAACAGTGAGTGGGATACTAAAATTGAGCAGTTAAAAACTGATGCGGGTGAGATTGACAAAACAGTTATCACAATAAATGGTGCAGAGGTAACCTATACTCGTGTTCAAAACTGGGCTGATGTATTATCTGTGTATTCTGTCAAGACAAGTACGGGCGATAATCCTATTGATGTTGTAGAAATGGATACAAATAGAATAAGCATATTGAAAACAGTGTTCAACGATATGAATACTATTACAAGCAAAACCGAAGAAATCACAGACAAGGATAACAAAACTATAAAAAAACTTACAATTGAGATAACAAGTAAAAACTATATCGATATGATCTCTTTATATAACTTTAATGCAGAGCAACAGAAAATGCTTAGAGAACTAATGAGTGATGAAAACAGGTCACTGTGGCAACAAATAACGGGTTAAGAAGTGTAGCTACTTAAAAAATTAAGTAGCTACCATTACATATTGGTCAAAATTTGTGCCACCTAATGCTAAAATGTTTGAAAATCTAAATCCTTGTTTAGAAGATTATTTGAGTTAAATATTGCTAATGTGGAGTATATTTGATATAATTTTGTAAAGGCTAAATTGCTGATTAAAGGCTATTCAATTACTACACCTTTTTTTAGTATAATATTTGCATATAATGCCTTTTCACCGATTGCAATAACTGCAAAAGCATTTTTTGCTCTTTCATAGAATTCAAAGCGTTCAATATTTTCAATTTTTGCATTATTGTCAAAGTTATTTATAATATTCCTGTATTCATCCCAAATAGGGGTTTCAACCTTGTCGCCTTTAACCTTTTCCATTAAAAAAACGGGGGTTGCATAGGTGTCCAACGGAAAAAGCTCTAAAATTGATGTCAACAGTTCCAGCACATTATGCCCGTCAGCCCTGATTAACCTTTTCGCACAGGTTGCGGCAGGGAAATTACCGTCTGCAATGACGATTTCATCGCTATGTCCCATTTCCATTAAGGTTTTAACAAGCTCAGGGGATAAGATTTTTGGTATTTTCTTTAACATAGTACTTCCTCCTATTTTGTAATCACGCCACTTATATCCCAAAGGTCATACCAGTCCTTGGCACCCTCCCAAAGGAAAACATGACCTTTAATGAAACGGCTGTTTCTGTCAAGCGTTGCCACAACTGCCATTTCCTCATCGGTTAAGGGGTCATCGGTTACACAGTGCAGGTTGCTGACATATTCATTTTCATAAACAGAAAATGGAATTGGAGTTTGACCACGCTGAACAGCCCACTTGATGCAAATAATTGCAGGGTGAACATTATGTGTCTTAGCAATTTCAACAAGTTCGGGCATCTGAATATCAATCACATCATTCGGATCCTTATCACGGTCGGGACGGGTTGGCGAACCGATAGGGCAAAAGCCGATTGGCTGAATGTCGTGTTTGAGGCAATAGTTGAAAAGTTCTGCCTGCTGGAAACTTGGATGAAGTTCCATTTCAATTGCTATGGGCTTGACCTTGCAAAGCGGCAAAACAGCCTCTAATTTTGGAATGGTCATATTGGACATACCAATAAATTTTGTTAAGCCTATTTCCACAAGCTGTTCCATTTGTCGCCATGTATTCATAAAACGCTCGGCACTGAAAGGCTTGGAATCAGGATTTCTACTATCAATGGTGCATCCTGGTGGATGATAGTTTGGAAAAGGCCAGTGCACAAAAAACAGATCAAGATAATCAAGTTGCAAATCCTTTAAGGTTTTTTGGCAGGATTTAATAACCTTACCATCGCCATGCATATCGTTCCAAACCTTTGAGGTGACTAACTATTAAAAGTCAAGCATTTTTTAAAAATTTTTAAGCAGA
>CAZFQD010000085.1:0-9884 GCA_964520885.1 uncultured Oscillospiraceae bacterium
GGGTATTAAGCTTGCGTTCGCAGGCAAGCCTGTTTTTTGTTGAGTTTTTGAACGGGGGGGTTGAATAGTTACAATAAAACAGCTTGAAAATCCAAATGATTGTTGACATAGTAGGAGCAATATGGTATAAAGGTAGTCAGGAAAAACAATAAACTGAGTCATATAGCGGACTCTGAGTAGGATTATACAGTCTGTATAATTATTGTTAGGCGAACAGATTTTGAAGCTTAGCGCTTTGGAAAACTTTACAAAGGGGGTCTCATGGATATGGAATTCGATCAATTAGTAACAGAAATCGAGAAATCATTGTACGGTTACGGTCAAGACTTGGCCATGAGAGGTGCTAAACCTTGGGAGCAGCGTTTTGGCACACCGGATATTGCAATAGCACTGATCCCAATAGCAGGTTGGTTTCTTAAAACGGTACTCAAGGTAATTATTGAACATGAAGTCAAAAAAGGATTGGAGAAAAAATCCATTAAGAAGATTTCTGATATCGACATAAAGCTACACGATATTGAGATGATTATTAATCAAGCTATACAGCAAGAACTCTCAGCCCCTTTAGGAGTCGAGATACTCCGTGAGTATTATTTAGAAGTCATGCAACAATACAAATCCTTAGGTAAACCCGACTACATTCTCATAAGAACGCATAATGAGGAACTTCTGGAGATTCTTCAAGGCATAGGGTTAACACGCAGAAAAGCGTTAAAACTATCAGCCGAGATAATTGAAATCTCAGTCAAATTCCTTTCTAACTGAGGGGGTTATGATATGCTTATCCTTGACACAATCAAACGAAAATGCCTACCAGATGGTACCTCTCTCAGCCAAAAATCTCTAGATTGGTTGTCAGAAGCAGCATTAGAACTTATATACTGTACTATAAATGGCAGATATTTTTCCTTTGGAGAACCACTTGAAAAAGTCACATTTGATAGCATTTTAACAATAGATGGTCTTATAGCGAAAATCGCCGGATTTACTGACAATGAATCTGGACTTATTGGACGAAGACTTGTCGCCACCTTTTCTTGCCTTCACAATGCATTACGAAATGCGGAGGAGTTGTATGGTCACGGTACTGTGGAGAATTTAAAGCAGTTTTTATCCCCCATAAAGGACGCTTTGCGTGTTCAGCTAAATGCTACTGACGACAACCCGATGATTGGTGAAATGACTTTCTTGATGGTGGATTATCTTCCAATGTATCGAGATTATGGCTTTGTTCCACCAACTTCCTTGGTCCCTGCTATCGTACAACATCTTCGGGATCAGTATCTAGTGGACAAAAAACAATTAGTTGCTATTAGATTTTATGAGGACATCTCACTCACGATATGCCCACCGAAGTTAGCTCGTTTCGCCTTTCTGGAAGCTATGAAACGTCCTAAATTTGAGGGAATTGACGAGTGGATAGAGAGAACACTGGAAATATCTGATTTGGCGGATGCCATTGCGGCTAAGGCACGGGCTTCCGACTACTTATCCGATGTAATGAATGCGGCTACAGCTGCATATCTTCTCTATGATGTGGTTAGAACTTCGCTTGGGTGGATTCTCAAACAATATGAAAGTAATGGGAAAAGTGCTCCTTCTGATATTTATCACGAACAACAAGTAGCTGAAGAGAATAGAGCATGGACAGGAGAAATGCTTGAGTTCTCAGGTCACCGATTGATTTCGACACCAATTGATCAGACAATCATGCAGCTAATTATGACTAAGCAAACACCGACAAGAAGTATCGTACATGATCTACTTAAAGGTGGTATGGCTACTATTCCTGTTTATCCAGATGTATTGAGAAGTATCTGGGATGAAATCCTCGCCGAAACAAATGGGAATTACAGGTTAGATTCATTGGAAATAACAAATCTGTCTCAAATACTGGAACGAGGCATGCGCTCCCACTTTGCAGAAGCATTCAAGGATTCTAACTTTGCGAAGGTTGCTTTGCGTCTACAAGACGAGTGGTGGACGTCAAAAGTTAGGGCATATTGAAAGATTATGAGTAAAGGAGTTTAATGAGCTAATAGAGCGTCCATTTTCTCCCAACAACGATTCTAACGGATAGCGGTTGCACCATTCGCGACTGCAGTTAGTTATCTCAAAGCCTTCAATGGTATATGACGATAGGAAAATATCAGCTGAATTTATACTGCCATTTGATGTGTTATTATTCTGATTCACTGTCAACAATAAAAGAGCTGCCCAAACGTACATTAGCTTGATTCAGAAGTGCACCCGGTAGGTGGGCAAGATCAATCTGCACCAGATGGTGCATCGATTGGTGCAGACTGGTGCAACTAGGTGCAAATGGGTGCACAGCTGGTGCAAGTAGGTGCAAAGAGCCTGTGGTACAACCTTTGCTGACACTCAATCTGAGCCGCTCCCCAGCTATTTTTGTACTGTATTTTGTTCCCATACAACAAAAACCCCCTTAAAACAAGGGGTTTTCTGTCCTCTGAGATTGTCTCAAAGGTGACGTCTTTATTTGGTCGGAGTGACAGGATTTGAACCTGCGACCTCATGGTCCCGAACCATGTGCGATACCAAACTTCGCTACACCCCGAAATATATTAATTTTAGTGATATACGACTTAAAAACTGAGCGATATTTCATAACTCGTCAGAGTTATTTCACTCGCCATACGGCGAATTTCATTGAAAAAAACCTTTGTTTTTTTCACTACACCCCGAAATACCAAGATAATGTCAATAAAACATTATCTTGTATTTTTCTTTTAAGCAACTAAATTACAATGAATTTATAAATGTTTCAATGCACTTTAATGCTCGTGCAATTCTTTCCATTGAATAAGCATAAGAAATCCTGATATAGCCCTCGCCACTATCTCCAAAGGCATTGCCTGGAATAACTGCACATTTATGCTCTTTTAATAATCTTTCGCAAAATTCCACAGAGCTAAGCCCAAATTTCTTTATTGACGGAAAGGCATAAAAAGCCCCTAATGGTTCAAAACACTCTATTCCCATTTGTCGCAGTGAACTTATTAAAAATCGTCTTCTTTGATTATATTGCTCCTTCATATGCAAAACATCCTCATCGCCATTTTTTAAAGCCTCAATTGCTGAATATTGGCTTGTTGTGGGTGCTGACATAATTGCATATTGATGAATTTTGGTCATCGCTCCTATAATTGAGGAAGGCCCACAAGCAAAGCCTAAACGCCAACCTGTCATAGCAAATGCCTTTGAAAAGCCGTTTATTACAATAGTTCTTTCGGACATTCCTTCAAGATTTGCAATAGAGCAATGATTATTATTTGTATATGTAAGTTCTGCGTAAAGTTCATCGGATAAAACCAATATATTTGTGCCTCTTAAAACTTCTGCAATTGCTTCTAAATCACTTTTTTCCATAATTGCTCCTGTTGGATTATTAGGATAAGGAATAATAAGTAATTTGGTTTTAGGAGTGATTTTACTTTTCAATTCTTGTGCAGTTAGCCTAAAATTGTTTTTCATTGTAGTATTAAGTGCTACTGGAACTCCACCAATTAATTCAGTAATTGGAGAATAGCAAACAAATGTAGGCTCGGGAATTAAAACCTCGTCTCCTTTGTTTATTAATGCTCTTAAACAAAGGTCAATCGCCTCGCTACCGCCAACAGTAATCACAATCTCTTCTTTTGGGCAGTATTTTAAATGAAATCTTCTTAGCATATAATCCGAAATTTCATTTCTAAGTTCAATTAAGCCACTGTTTGAGGTGTAATAAGTATGCCCCTCCTCTAAAGAGCGAATACCTGCTTCTCTTATATGCCAAGGCGTAACAAAATCAGGCTCGCCAATTCCCAATGAAATACAGTCCTTCATTTCTTCAACTATATCAAAGAATTTGCGAATACCAGATGGTTTAATATTTAGTATTTTTTCTGATAATAGCTCATTATAGTCTATCATACTCAGGTATATCCTCTCTCGTCTTTGTTATTATTACAAAAAACAATGCCTTCATCTTTATATTTTTTTAGCACAAAATGAGTAGCAGTGGCAGTAACACCCTCCATTGTAGAAAGTCTTTTTGCAACAAACATTGCAACCTCTTTCATAGTTTTGCCTTCAATAGTAACGGCTAAATCATATCCACCCGACATTAAGTAAAGACTTTTTACCTCAGCAAAATCGCAAATAATGTTTGCAACCTTATCAAAGCCAGTGTCCTTTTGAGGAGAAACTTTAATTTCAATCAAAGCGGAAATATGCTCACAGTCGGTTCTATCCCAATCAATAATTGCTTTATAGCCAACTATTGAACCATTTTGTTCGTATTCTTTAACTTTTTTTTCAACCTCTTTTTCACTAAGCCCCGCCAAAACAGCAACCTGTGCATTAGTCAACCTTGCATTTTTCTCTAAAATGTTAAGAATGTTATCCATAAATTACTCTCCATTCCTTGTGCAAAGCACAAAAACAAATTTATTTATATTATTATAACTCTAATATTTTAAAAATGCAATTTTTTTCTAAATAATCATATTAAAAAAACAGAGGTGCAAAAATATTGCACCTCTTTAATATAGCTTTATTAACTTATAGTAACCGTTTCTGTTGTCATTGCATCATAATATCCAAAAGAATAAGCATCCTTAGCTAACACTCTTATTGTATAAGCTCCCGCTTTTCTTGGTACCCAAGTGCACGAATTACTCATTGAATATTCTTGAATTAATTGTCCTCCCATTAAAACATCAGAAACTTCAAAACGATACATAACATTATCTATATTTGTTGCAGTGCAATCTGCGATTACTGTTATAGGCGATTTTTCTTCGCTTCCAACAGTTTCAATTGTAACATTTGAAATTGTATTTGTTGTATCTATTAACTTATTCTTAATATTGAATGCTAAACTCTTAGCATCTTCATAGGAAGCACTTGTGCCTGCGAAAGCTATATCTCTTACTCTTACTTGAATTCTATAATTTCCAGATTGCATTGGTCTCCATAGAAGTTCATTACTACTACTCCAACTTTTAATTTCTTTATTGCCACTTGCATCAAGTTTATAAAAGGAATACTGAGCATTTGCATTTACCGGTGCTGTTATTTTTACATATTCTTCTCTTGTTACATCATTTAAAGTTGTTTCACTATATTCTTCTAACTCAGTTGATTTCTTTTCTATTGTAACTGAACCAACTACTGCCGGTGTCCCACCACCTGCTAAACGGTTAATTCTTATTGTTTTAATTGCTCCATCACTATATCTATTTGCTCCTGTATTTCGGACAGAACCAAATACTTGATATACTCCGGGATATAAGAATGAATATGATGTATCGCCTGAATTTAATGTAGCAAACGCAATCTTCATTGGCTCGCTTATTTGGAATTTGTATTCTGCATTGGCTCCGGTTCCATCTTTAACATTATTAGTCATTACTAATTGAGTAGAAACATTCATTTCTATACTTGAAGGTAGTGTAAATCCATCTCCTGTTAGCTCCGGAACTGTTAAAGTTGGATTATAAACATAAATCTTAATTTCAATAAAATCATTATTTAATGGTGTTCCCTCTTGATAGGCTACAACCTTAACTGTTTGAATTCCGGGCTCTGAATCGCTTGGAATTGTTAAAGTGTATTGGCTGCCGTTAGAACTTTGAACCAACTGGTTATTAAAATAATAATCAAATATTATTTGGTTATTGTTTTCCGTTGCCTTTGTAGCAAAGGTATTTAATATTGAAGTGCTTCCTGCTTCTAAAATTGTCTTGCCTATTGGAACTATTTCATTAATTTCTAATGCATCTATTTTAAATATCCCTGCTTGTTTTGCAGAAAACTGTTTGGAATACGGAGTAATAGCATCGCTAATATCTTTAACTCTTATATAAATCTTATAGATATTGAGAAATTCTCCCTCTGCAATAAATGTTTTGGCGGCTGTTCCATCTACTATTGCTGTGCTAAAATCTTCTCCATATCCTTTTAATAATCTCCAATAGTTTCCACCTTCGGGTTGAAATTCTTCGCACCAAATTTGATAGGTGCTATTTGCATCTATATTATTTGTTATTATGGAAAATTGCTTAGTCTCTTGGTCTACAAGGTTTAATTCAAAGGTTGGTTCTTCTATTATCGAAAACGGTATTGAATTGTCGGTTGCATAAGTTTGTGCATATGAATCAGCATAACCATAAATTGTTAATGAGGTGCAATTTTCAAATGCACTATCATCAATACTTGTTACACTATTTGGAATTGTAACACTTGTTAATGATGAGCAACCTTCAAACGCCCCATATCCAATGCTTGTAACACCATCTGGAATAAACAAACTTGTTAATGAGGTGCAATTTTTAAATACCGCCCACCCAATGCTTGTAACACTATTTGGAATTGTAATACTTGTTAATAAAGTGCAACTTGAAAATGCCTTATCACCAATGCTTGTAACACTTTCCGGAATTGTTATGCTTGTTAATGATTCGCAATAAGCAAATGCATCATTTCCAATGCTTGTTACACTTTCCGGAATTGTTATGCTTATTAATGAGGTGCACCTATAAAATGCAGAATTACCAATACTTGTAACACTGTCTGGAATTGTTATGCCGGTTAATGAGGTGCACCAAGAAAATGCCGCAATTCCAATGCTTATTACACTGTCTGGAATTGTAACACTTGTTAATGCGATGCAATTATAAAACATCCCAAATTCAATGCTTGTAACACTATCTGGAATTGTTATGCTTGTTAATGAGGTGCAATTAGAAAATGCATAATCTCCAATGACAGTTACATTATCTGGAATTGTTATGCTTGTTAATGAATAGCACTCAGAAAATGCCAATTCTCCAATGACAGTTACACTATCAGGAATGGTTACACTTGTTAAAGAGGTGCAATCCCAAAATGCACTTGCGCCAATGCTTGTTACCGCAACACCATTAATTGTAGATGGAATAATTAAAGTTTCCGCCGAACCAATATAAGCGGTAATTGTTCCTGTGCTTGTTTCAAAAACAATACCGTTTTCTGTTGTGATTTGAGTAGAAATTAAGGAAAAGTTAATACTTTCATTTATAGCATAAGTATGAGCATATGAATCAGCAAAAACATTTAGTGTTACTAAGTCGCAACCATCAAATGCCCTATATCCAATGCTTGTTACACTATTTGGAATGGTTATGCTTGTTAAAGAGTCGCAATAAGAAAATGTATAATCATCAATGACAGTTACACTATCCGGAATGGTTACACTTGTTAATGAGGAGCACTCAGAAAATGCCCCATCACCAATGCTTGTAACACTATCAGGAATGGTTACGCTTGTTAATGAGGTGCAAGATCTAAACGCCTGCTCACCAATGACAGTTACACTATCAGGAATTGTTATACTTGTTAATGAATAGCAATAACAAAATGTATAATCATCAATGACAGTTACACTATTTGGAATGGTTACACTTGTTAATGAATAGCAACTATTAAATGCATTACTGCTAATGACAGTTACACTATCAGGAATGGTTATGCTTGTTAATGAGTTGCAAGAATAAAATGCATAAATACCAATGACAGTTACACTGTCAGGAATGGTTACACTTGTTAATGAATAGCACTGATAAAATGCATAATCACCAATGTTTGTAACTGCAACACCATTAATTGTAGATGGAATAATTAAAGTTTCCGCCGAACCCGTGTAATCGGTAATTGTGCCTGTGCTTGTTTCAAAAACAATACCGTTTTCTGTTACCGATTCAGCATTTGCTTTTAATACTCCCATAGGTAAGCCGGAGAAAAGACTTAGAACAAGAAATACTGCTAACATCATTGAAATGGGTTTTTTCATTATATACACTTCCTTTTGTCATATTTAGTTTTGTCTTTAATGATTATCTTTACAAACTTTATTAATAATTTAACACATTTAAACTATAAATGCAATATGTAATTATGGTTTATTCATTTTTTTTCTCTTTTGATATATATTTAGCAAGGGTGATATCAATGGAAATTAATTACAAAAGATTAGGAAAACGAATAAAAACAGCAAGGCTAAAAATTGATTTAACACAGGCTAAATTAGCAGAACTATGCGATATATCAAATGTTTATATTAGCCATATTGAAAATGGAACAGCTAAACCAAGCCTTGATATTCTTTATAAATTAGCAATATTTCTTAAAGTTTCTCCTGATTATTTATTTATGTTAATAAATATGGCTATTTGGTTTGCAGTGTCATTTGATACTGTATTTTTAAAACCTAAAAAATAACTAAGAGTAATTATTTTATATATCTTTCAATAAATTCAGCAGGAGTTAAAATTTTTGGTTTTTCAATATTAATATCACGAAAGTCCTTATCTCCTGTTATTAAAATATCTATTCCTTCAATAATTGCTGTATGCAATATTATATAATCATTTTCGTCCCTTATTTCAAACAGTTTTTCTTTTTCTATTGGTTTTGCTGAAAAAACATATTCAAAGGATAGTTTAGATAAAAACTTATCAATAACCTCCTCATATTCAGGTGCTTTTCGTCTTATAACTGAATAAAGCTCATCAATTACAAAAGAGCACAAAACCATAGTATGCTCCTCTGCCACTTTTTCAATTAATGTTGTTAATTTTTTGCTTTGAAATACAAGTGAAGACAACAAAACATTTGTGTCAATCATTATTCTCATTGTTTTTCCTCTTTTATGTCTTTCCTCACTTGCTTTATTAAATTAACAACATCTTGTTCCGTTTTAAGTCCTAACTTTTCGGCAAGCCCAATAAAACCCGATTGTGCCTCTTTAATTGCTAATTTAGTTGGGTTTTCCATAACTACTCTGCCGTTTTCCTCAACAAATACAACTTTATCTCCATCTTTTAAATTTAGCATTTTGCGAATTTGAATTGGTATAGTTATTTGCCCTTTTGAAGTAATTTTTGCAAGTTCCATATAATCCACCTCTTCTTAATGAATTCCTTACATTCCTTACTTGTATTATATGCAATATTTTATAAAAAATCAATACTTTTTATAAATATTTTTTTAAGAAACAATTTATTCTATGTGCAAGGGTTTTATTGAAATTTGTTAAAAACCCTTGCACTTGAATAACTAAAAAATGCTTATAAACCTTATAACAAAAGCATTTTTGATTATTCAGTAAGGTATAATTATGATATTAGATTTTGCTTAACTATAGTTTGATTTCTTTTTCTTTTGTGTTCTTTCTTGCTGATTTTTTCCGTCCCCATTTAACTAAACTATCCACACCTTTGTCTTTGAACAGTATAGCTAATGCTGCAACAACTAAACTTTCCGAACAAATTTTGTTAATATCCCATGATTCTTTTGATATTTTTCTTTGAAACCCACCTCTTATGAGTATGCCTAAGGGGTAATCATCTTTAATAATATGGATATCTCTACGAATTTTATGAATTAGATCAATAACCATCTTATGATTTTCTTTTAATGAAAATTCTCCAGTATTCTCTACATATGGATACCGAAAATATTGATCAAAAGATGAAAGATATCTCAAATTTCCTAAAAATTCTGAATCGCCATATTCCTGATATATATCCTTGCACTTATAAATAGCAAAACCTATTTAAACAAACAAAAAATTTCTTTAATCCAATTTGGGATTTCATTAGAACGATAAACTTCTTTGCCTGCCTCAATCTGCACAGTGATATTTTCAATATTCCCAATTTCTTTGGCAATGTTATCGGCATTTATCGTAAAGCCCAAATCAATAGATTCTTTCAACTTGTTAACTAAAGTAGTTTTACCACTACCATTAACACCTGCAATGACTGTAAAAGTTATCATAATTAAATACTAGGTAATTGCGAAATGTGATAGAAAGCGGTAATTTAGAATAAGAGAAAAGC
>CAZFQD010000086.1:0-9584 GCA_964520885.1 uncultured Oscillospiraceae bacterium
TCACATGATCATTTTAATTACGCTTGATGAGAACGGGCGAACACAGTTCGCCCCTACATTGTCGAGGATTATCAAACAATTTAAAGGTTCAATAACCAAACAGATTGGGATTTCCATATGGCAAAAATCATTTAATGACAGAATTATTCGAAATGAAAGGGATTATCAAGAGGTTTGGAAATACATTGACACAAACCATCTTAAATGGTGCAATATGGAATAGTATAATCATAATTTGGTGACAGAACGGATTGGATGTTTTTCGGATTTTCCGAGGTTGAGAGAGTAGGTTAGATGACTGGAAAATGATTCGTTTTTAAAGCTGAGAATTGATACATTATTTTGAGGTGCTAATATCACAGTTTTGGGAGGGATGATGGTCAAATGGGGGTAATTAAAGCTCTTTTAGTAGGGGTTTGCGAATATACGGCGTTAGGATGTGACCCATTGCCTTTGTGCAAAAACGACATATATGCCTTAAGGACTGCACTTATCAATGGTTTAAATGTTAATACGGAAAACATATTATTGTGCGGTGAAACAGGAAATGTTACATCATCGGAATTAATTTTATTCATTAATACTATTCTTTCTAATGCAACAAATGAGGATACTTTTATATTTTATTTTTCGGGTCATGGTAGGAAAAACTGTTTGGCATTAAGTGATGGAATAATAGAATTACAGGATTTAATTAGTACAATTGAAAAAGTAAATACCAAAAACAAAATTATTATATTAGATAGTTGTCATGCAGGGAGTTTTTCTATAAAAGGTATTCCTCAAATAGATATTACTGAAACTGTAGAGGGTTTTGCAGGACACGGATATGCTGTCCTAGCTTCATGTGGAGCGGAGGAAACATCGGGTTTTAATGATGACAGGCAAATTAGTTTATATACAAATTTTGTATGTGACGCACTAACATCTAGCTTCTTAATCAGAAAAGGAAAAAAATCCCTTGAAGCTATAAACGAAGCAATTTTTCGCTTTGCGGAAATATGTAATAGTAAAAGCAAATACAACATTCAGCAACCTATTTTTCGTGCTAATGTTGGTGGTACAATATTCTTTGATATCGAGGAGTACAACCCTTATAAAGTTGCTAAAATTTACGAGGAATCCAATAATTATATTATATATGCCGTTGAGCCATTTCATCATAGCATGGCAAAACGATTAGTTGTAAAAGTAATTTTACGTTATCAAAGTTCTATGGAGCAGATTGCAGATACTGCTTTAGAAATCCAAAAGAAAGTTCTTTACTACGAAGTGCATCAAAACGAAATAGCAGAAGCACATCACAAAGGCAAAGCTGCAAATATTATATGGTGCTATTTTGGATATGACGAGGAAGATATGATAGATGGTAATTTCATATGTCACACAACATGGGTTGATGATTTGCAGGATAATAATTGGTGGTATCGTTCCACTAAGAACACAGAGTTTATAAATGGAGTACATATTGATGTGAATAGCTCTTATGAAATGATTAAAGAGTTAAGAGATAATACTATAAGCAAAGATGAATTAATTCGAGTAACAAGAGAGTATAGTTCCAAAATAATTTCGGCAGCAGAACAATATATAAAAGTTTATAGGGAATACTTAAACAACACTTTAACTGAAGAACAACTTATCGACATTGTCACACCTCTCAATAATGAAATATCCTTATGGTTTTTTAAGCAAACCAACTTGCCAATACCACTTAAAGAATTAGATGATTGGTCTCATATTCACACGAAAATTGCCTGTACCATACATGATTTTTCGCTTTTTTATGACAGAAAAAATCTAAATACTTGGCCTTCTGAAAATCGAAAAAGGTTAATGTCAGATGCTATAAAAAGATATGAAACTGAATTAGAGGAATTGAAAGCTATTGAAAGAACAATATGAAAAATATGACGGGATGTTATTTGGTAATGGACTTTTAATAAATTTGATTACACAATTACAGCCACTAATTAAGTCAGACAAACATTATTTGCTCAATATTATATAGCACATGATGCAAATATTGAATATTGGTTAGGAGTAGATTTGTTTAAAGTAGACACATGTGGAGTGCGTGATATTGATGGAAAGTGTAGGAAGTTAAATATGAGAAAGCAAAAGAATTTTCAAACAATAAGAGAATATTTATATTGGATATATTCAAATTTGGCATTAGCACATGTTGCATTAAAAAATGGTCATAATGAATATGAGCGAACAGACTTTATGATTAGAGCAAAATTGTATAAAGGATTATGCGATGGTAAAATGTCAATTGCATCTCTCTATGATGATGAGAAACAAAAACTCAACACAAGCGTGTGTTGTTATTGTGGCACGCAAGGAACATTAACACTTGACCATCTTATTCCCAGAAAAGCAGACGGTAGCGATTCGGGAGATAATATCGTATATGCTTGCAAGAAGTGTAATTCCTCAAAATGCGACACTGATTTAATTGAATGGAAGTTGAATAAACAGGATTTTCCTCCTATATTGACTTTGCGTAGATATCTGAAGATAGCAATTGCTTATTGTGAACAGTATAATTATATTGACAGACCGTTTTGTGATTTACCACAACTTAACTTGCCATTTAAAATAGATTTATTGCCCTACGACTTTCCAGCACCATCTAATTTGAAATTGTAAGAGAAGCTGGCGACTTATATACAAAAACCAATATACTCAACAAATGAGATTTTGCATGTGGATATGTTTCCGAGGACAGCACATGTTGAATGTGTAACGGTGTGACACATTCAACAGCGAAAAAAATGAAAACAAAAGCGATTTTTAATTGAAAAAAACTATTCACAGTGATATAATGTTATTAATATATTAGATTTGAGATTTTTTGGTAGCATATAAACTATCAAGGTAATAGTGATGAAAATTTTACAATAGATTAGTTGTGAAAAGCAAATTACTTTTGGAGGTAATTAAATGAATGTTATACAGATTAATAATTTAACCAAGTATTACGGTAAATCAAGAGGAATTAAAGATGTTAGTTTTGAAGTAAAAGAGGGAGAAATTTTTGGGTTTATTGGGCCAAATGGTTCTGGTAAGTCAACAACAATTAGAACTTTATTGTCGCTTATTTTTCCAACAAGTGGCAGTGCTACAATTTTCGGCAAGGACTGTATTGAGCATGGACCTGAAATTCGCAGAGAAATAGGATATTTGCCTTCGGAAGTCTTTTATTATGATAAAATGAAGGTAATAGATTTATTAAAGTATTCAGCGAGTTTTTTCAAAAAGGATTGCACAAAACGAATGAATGAACTTGCAGAAATAATGGAATTAGATTTAAAACGAAGGATAGAAGATTTATCCTATGGAAATAAAAAGAAGGTTGGTATAGTGCAAGGTTTGTTACACCAACCCAAACTCATTATGCTTGACGAACCAACAAGTGGTTTAGACCCACTTATGCAAAAAAAATTCTTTAATATTATTTCAGAAGAAAATAAAAAAGGAGCTACTGTATTTTTCTCATCTCATATTTTGGCAGAAGTTCAAGAGCTTTGTAGCCGTGTTGCCATTATTAAAGATGGTTCAATTATGAAAGTTGAGGAAATAAAATCACTTAGAGAAAATAATTATAAGAAAATTACTGTTAGAGGCGAAGGAATAACAGAAAATAAATTTAACATTGATGGCATTACTGAAAAAAAGATGGAAAATGATGAACTTCGTTTCTTTTATAATGGTAATATTAATAATATTACTAAAGCAATTAGTTCTGAAACTGTAAAAGATGTGCTTATTGAAGAACCTTCTTTGGAAGAAATCTTTATGCATTACTATAATTAGGTTAGGTGAAAATATGAACATTTTTATTTACGAATTTAAAATGTATGTGAAATCAGTTTTAGCATGGTCAATTTCAATTATGGCATTATTGACTATGTTTATGGCTTTTTACCCGACTTTTGGTTCGGATGTAGCTATAATGGATAAGATTTTAGAAAACTATCCAAAAGAATTATTAAAAATTATGGGAATGAATACCGGTATGTCTTTATCATCTGTTTTAGGCTATTTTGTATTTGTCTTTGTGTTTATTCAGTTATGTATTGCTATTCAAGCATCAAACTATGGTTTTAGTTTTTTATCAGTTGAGGAAAGAGAATTAACAGCAGACTTTTTAATGAGCAAGCCGGTATCAAGAAGCAAAATTTTAGTTTCAAAATTTTTGGCGGCTCTTTTAGCTTTGACAATTACTAATGCAGTATTGTGGATAACAAGTTTTACTACTATTGCAATTTTTAGTGAAGGAAAAGACTATAATATTAATAATTTAATACTACTGTTATTAACTATTGGAGTATTTCAATTATTCTTTATGAGTATTGGTATGATTATATCTGTTTCGGTTAAAAAAATTCGCAGTGTGCTTAGCTTTTCAATGGCACTATCATTTGGCTTGTATATTTTAAATGCACTACGAAATATTTTTGGTGGAGAATTACTTGGAATTTTAACCCCTTTTTATCACTTTGAACCGGGTTATATTCTTGAAAAAGGTCAATATAATTTACCTTTGGTATTCATTAGTATAGGCATTATTATAATTTCAATTGTAGCAACTTATATTTTATATCTAAAGAGAAATATTCATACTTTATAGGAGGTATTAATGAATATTATTAAAAGAGAATTAAGAGCAAATATGAAATCTCTCATCATTTGGAGTTCAATTATTGTAGTTTTTGTGGTAATGATGATGTATGAGTTTTCTGCTTATTATAATAACCCTGAAATGTCCGCAGTGCTTGATTCAATGCCAAAAGCACTGCTTGACGCATTTTCAATGGGCAGTGCAAACCTTACAACAGTAAGTGGATATTTAAGCATAGCCGCCGTTTATTTTAGTTTAATGCTTGGGATATTTGCAGTTTTACTTGGAAGTTCTATTATTTCAAAAGAAGAAAGAGATAAGACAGTTGAATTTTTCTTAGCACTACCTATATCAAGACAAAGAATTCTTGTAAGCAAATTAATAGCCGCCATTATAAATTGTATTATAATAAATATAGTAACGGTTTTAGCGATACTAATAACAACAATTAGGTATGAAAAAATAGCAAATTTTAATAAATTTTTCGCTCTTTTAATGTTAGGAATATTTATTATACAAATGATATTTTTAAGCATAGGAATGTTTTTAGCCGCCATAATGAAAAGGTATAAAAAATCCGGCACATATTCAATAAGTATTTTGCTTGCCCTTTATTTCTTTTCAATATTTGTTTCATTAAGTGAAAAAATGGAGTTTTTTAAATATATAACACCATTTAAATTTTTTGAAGCTCAAAACATACTAAATCAAGGCAAATTAGACGGCACATATTTATTGATATCATTGGGCATTATTGTGTTTGCAATGATAGGAACATTTGTATTTTATCCAAAAAGAGATTTGCATATTTAAATAAATTTAATGCGGTGATGATTTTGGTTAAACTAAATAACGACTGGGACGAGCTTTTAAAGAATGAATTTAAAAAAGAATATTACCTTAATTTGCGTAATTTTCTTAAAAAAGAATACAGCACCAAAACAATTTACCCTGATAAAAACTACATTTTTGAAGCTTTGCGGTTAACACCTTATAAAGATGTTAAGGTGGTAATTTTGGGACAGGACCCATATCACGGTGAAAAACAAGCACACGGGCTTGCGTTTTCTGTGCAAAAAGATGTTGCAATTCCACCGTCTTTAAAAAATATTTATAAAGAATTGGCAGACGATTTAAACTGTTTTATTCCAAATAACGGCTATTTAGAATTATGGGCAAAGCAAGGAGTTTTACTTTTAAATGCATCATTAACGGTAGTTGCAAATAATGCAAATTCGCATAGAAAAAAAGGTTGGGAAAATTTAACCGATTACATAATTGAATTACTAAACAAAAAAGAAAATCCCATAGTTTTTTTGCTTTGGGGAAATAATGCAAAAGAAAAAGCACAATTTATAACAAATGAAAACCATTTAATTTTATATGCACCGCATCCAAGCCCGCTTTCGGCAAACAGAGGTTTTTTTGGTTGCAAGCACTTTTCAAAAGCAAACAAATTTTTAAATAAAACTAATCAAAATGAAATAAATTGGCAAATTTCAAATATATAATTTAAATTCCTTTTCTTTCTTTAAAATTAATTAATTACCTTCAATAATTCAATTTTTAAGGGAAAAATAATGTTGACTAAATTTAGTTAAAAGGAGGAATTTCAATGAATGGACAAAAGAGAACTATGTCCGAAAACCTTAAAACTGAAATTTCCAAAAATCTTGGGGTTTACGAAAAGGTAAAAAATGAAGGGTGGGGTTCAGTTTCTTCAAAGGATTGTGGCAATATGGTGAAAAAAGCTATTGAAATTGCTAACAGTAAAGTGGGAAATTAGAGCCGAAAAGGAGAAAAATATGTCTAAACCAAAAACTCCGTTAGTTCCTTCGGCAAGAGATGCACTAACAAAGTTTAAAATGGAATGTGCAGCTGAAATTGGCCGTGTTCAATATTGTAAAGAAAACAATGACCATTACAAAGGAGATTTATCTTCAAAAGTAAATGGTAGTGAAGGCGGACCAATTGGTGGACAAATGGTAAAAAAAATGATACAACAGTATCAAAATCAGATGGTTAAGTAATTAATTATCTAAAAAACGGTTTTAGTAATTTACTAAAACCGTTTTTATTATTAATATTATATATAGACAAAAGTTAAATTTTATGATATTTTATTATTGTAAAAGGTATAAAATTGGTTATCATTGGAGTAAACTATATATGGTAGAAACTATTTTAGGGGCAATACTTTTAATTTTAGCAATTGTTTACGGCAAAAGTTTTAGAAAATATTCATTGAAAGAATATATTACCCTTTCCACATTTGTTGCAATTGCAGTTGCTTTTAGAGTTGCTTTGCAAGTAATACCAAATGCAAAACCGACTTCATTTATTATAATAATGGCGGGAATTATTTTTGGCCCTGCCGCAGGATTAGCGGTTGGTTTATTGGTTACCTTGCTTTCAAGTTTAATGTTGGGAATTGGTCCATATATAATTTGGCAAGCATTTTGCTGGGGTATAATGGGTTTAATTGCTTACTATTTTAGAAATACTAACAAATTAGTAATTGCAATTTATGGATTTGTTTGGGGATTTTTATTTGGTTGGATAACTAATATGTGGTATTGGTTTAATTTTATTCAGGTGCATAATTTTGAAACTTTTATGTTTGGGCATATTAATAGTTTTCCGTTTGATTTAGTTCATGCAGTAACCAATTTTATTTTACTTTTGGCTTTTCCAAGAGCAATTATAGAAAAACTTATTAAAACAAAAAATTAATGGAGGTGCATATCTTGAAGAATATATTAAATATATTACTAAGACCAATTAAGGCGACAGTATATTCCTTTTCGCGATTTCCAATTACAACTGTATACCTTTTCTTGCTTTTTGCATTTTTTTCTTTTATGGTTCAATATGAAAACTTAGATAGTAAATTAACATTTTCAATTATTTTTTGTGCTGTTTTTGGTGCTTTGCTCAATATGATATTAGTAGCGTCTAAGGAAAGAATTAATTTAGTAAAGAAATATTGGTATATTGCTTTAATATGTGGCGTTATTGCACCTGTTATTTTGTATTTAATTTTGCATTTTACTTTGTTAGATGATTTAATGAAGGTAAGAGTAATTATTTTAAATATTTGCCTATTAATTTCATTTTTGCTTATTCCTTGTTATAAAAGCCAAAAGTTTAACATTAATAATACTTTTTTAATTACAGTTAAAGCCGCTTTCATCTCATTCATTTATGGGTTAGCTCTATTTTTAGCACTATTGTTTTTGGCAACTTCTATTAAAGGATTGCTTTGGAATGATATGAGCGAAAAAGTTTTTGCCCATATTGCAGTTTTTTCCGGTTTCGTTACCACAGTTTTCTTTACAGGTTATTTTCCATTATTTAATGATGAGCAAGATGATGAAAGATTTATTACTACCTCAAGGGTAACACTTTTTATTGAAGTGTTGATTTCTTATATTATTATTCCTGTTTTATTAGCTTTTACTTTGGTTTTTTTGGGCTATGCCGCTAAAATTATTATTTTGTGGGATTGGCCGAAAAATCAATTTGCTCTTTATTCATCTTTATATATTTTGTTTGGTCTTATAATTTACTTTTTTGCTTCTAATATTGAAAATGCGTTTTCTCGTTTTTATAGATTTTTATTTCCAAAACTTTTAATTCTTGTTGTTGGACTTCAAAGCATATCTATATTTTTACGGGTATTCGCTTATGGTTTAACAGAAAAAAGATATTACTTAATTTTATTTTGGGTTTTTGCACTTTTTTGTAGTATTTGGTTTAGCATTAAGCCAATTAAGAAAAACCAAACAGCTCCAATTGTATTAATATGCCTTTTGATTTTATCAGTGCTTCCTATCATAAATTTTTCTGAAACCTCTATTTTTTCACAAGTAATAAGAGCAGAAAGCATTTTAAAGAAAAACGAAATGCTAATTGGTGGTAATATTAAAGCTAATTCCAATATAAATAAAGAGGATAAACAGCAAATAACAGATATTTTGAGGTATTTAGATGAAAAACAAAAACTTTCAAATATTAATTGGTTACCAAAAGAATTTAGTTTGGACAAAACAAATGAATATTTTGGCTTTAGTATAGATGAAAATAATGTTCCGCAAAAGCTTACTAATTTTACCTATATTTTAGAAGAAATAAGCATTCCAATTAGTGATTATGAATTTGCAATTAAGCCAACAAAGGAATTTTCAAATAACTTAGAAATAAGCAATGCCGCCTTTATAGGTAAAAAAGGGAACTATTATTTTGAATTATTAACTGACCATAGTGAAGCAACTACATTGCTTACCTTGAAATTAAATGACAAGGTAATTATAACTTCTGATTTAAATAATTTTTTTGAAAATTTAAAAAATGATTATTCCGTAGATTTTTCAAATGATAATAATATTAAAGAAAATGCAGTGAAAAAGCCATTTTCAAAAATGTTCACTGTTTTAGAAGGAGAAGGTTCAAAACTTTTAATCGTATTTAATTCAATAAATTATAATCAAATAACTAATTCAAAGTATGATTTAATAAAAGCAGTTGATTTCACATTTGAACTTTATTTTAAAGAATAAAAATATAAAGTTACTATTTCAGAACTCCCCATAAAAAATAATATGACTTTCCAAAAGTTTAAGTGTCTTTGCGAACCAGTCCGTAGACTGGTGTGGCAATCCATTCCTAATTGGACGATGGTTAGAGATTGCCACGCTTCGCTCGCAAAGACATTGAGATTAGGTCTGAATAGTTACAATATAAAAAAACATTTTGTTGACTTTTCTAATAAACAAGAGTATAATTTCATTAGTATTAAAAATAATTGGTGAATTATATGTAAATGTGTTTTATATTTTAGTTAATTTTACCATTATTATAGTATATAAAGTATGCTATAATTAATATATAAAATAAAAATTGATAGTGTAAAAACTTTTATGAAAACTTCTGAAACAAACCCTTGACAGCCAAA
>CAZFQD010000087.1:0-9533 GCA_964520885.1 uncultured Oscillospiraceae bacterium
CCAATTCCAGAAAACAAATCAACAAACTTAAATTTATTCTTTTCCATTTTTCCACCTCAAGGAATTATTGCATATTTAGTATAATAAACTTCAAAAACTATAATGATAGTTGATGAATTAAAAAATTATTAATATTTTTTGTCTTAATAGAAATTTTCGGTTCCCTTTTAGCCCCGTTGCTATTGCGACCTTGATTAAATATATCAAGATAATGCATATTTGATTTACTAATTTCTAAAATATAGTAACTTCTCAAATCAATTGAATTTTTCATGCGTTCAGAATAACTCATTAAATTAGGTTTGTTTTGCAATTTGTTCCAAAATATTGTGACTTCATAGCCCTTGTTTTTGTCTTTAGTTGTATCATGATTGCATATTATGTAATAAATATTCTTATTTTCTAGTATTGACATAATAGTTTTATAATCATTCCCTTGTATCCCATCCGAATCCAAACTATGAGCTTTCAAATCACCATACGAAGATAACTGAGGAAAATATAAATCTAAGTCTATAGCATCCTTTTTTTTATTTTGTCTATAACAAACTACTTCTGATTTGTCGTTTTCTTTAATGTATTTATCGAATCTAAACTCCAAATAAAAGCCGGGCCATTCAGACTGATATTTATTTGAAAAGTTAGCAGAAATCATCTCGGAATAACAGGCGATACCATGCCAATGTCTTTCTAACATAAGGAAAAACTCATCAAAAACACTTACCATCTCTAAATTTAAGTTGACATCTCCAATTAATTTGTTATCAAGATATTTATTAATATTTGCACTATTAAATACAGTTATTTCATTACCTTTAAAATCTGTTTTTTGAAAAGCACCAAAAATATGTCCGTTTTTCAAATCAATCGTATAAACATGAGCAGAGGAATTATTTAGTCTATTTGTAATGTATTTTTTTGTATTAAAATCACAAAATAAAACTAAACTCTTATAAATATAAATTCCAATTAAAAGTGTAGTAATTCCTTTTGAGATATTCTCATCATATATTTGCTTAAAATCTCGTGGAATTTGAATTCTTTTTTTATATAATAAATGTGGAGTGCCTAAATAACTTATATTTTTGAAATATATACAATACTGTTTGCTTCGATGAGAACCATATATCATACCATTTTTTATATACGACCCTTTAAAAGATGATAAAATAATTTTTTTAAGTTCATTCTTTGTCAAAATTTCGGCAAAGTCATTGATAACTTGACCATCAAAACAAATTTGTTCTGCTTTCACATTGCTATTATTCATATTAAATAAAACTCCCTTTTTTTTAACAAACACTTACAACTATCATAAGATATATTTAACAATGAAAACTTTAACATAATTATATATTAAAGAATTACATTTTTCAAGCATTTTGTAATTTTTCCTTGTAAATAAGGATTTTAGTTTAAAATAATTTCCTTATTATATTTAAAGTTATCTTTAATGTTATATTATTATGGTCTACTAATTAGCTCCCTCTCTTGTCTACTAATTAGCTCCCTCTCTTGTCTACTTTTTAGTTGACTGTAAATGAATTTTTCCACCAAAAAGGATAGCCCAAAAAGGCTATCCTCAAATTTAATATGCAATTCTTTAAACGGATGTATAACCATACATCCCTACGATTATTTATACCGGAAAGGGATAATGTGAAAGGTTGAAAAGAAAAATATTTTGTCTTCAAACTTCGCTTATTTGTTGTCTGTTTTTGCTCAATTTATTTTATATCTTTTTTATCTAACCTTTCAAGCCTTTTAATATTGCGGTTTTCAATTAAAGATTTAAGTTGAACTATTGCAATTTCGTTTAATTTAACCAACCTTTCATATTGTGGTAATCCTCGCCTAATAAATTCAGCATTTAAACTTTCTAAATTAGTAAGCACTATAAGTTGTTGCAAACTTGCGTAATCTCTAATATTCCCTTTATTTTCTCCGTTTTCATCTCGCCATTCCTTAGCAGTTTTAGAAAACATGGCTATATTTAATACATCTGCTTCGTTTGCATATGTAATGCTTTTATGTTTTGCAGATACATTTTCGGGTATTAAATTATCTTTTATTGCATCAGTATGTATTTTATAATTAATTTTTGCAAGTGTTCTTTTAACATTCCAGTCAAGAGATAGTCTGCTATTTTCATCTTCTTTTAATCTTTGATATTCTTTGATTAGATATAGCTTAAATTCAGGACTAAGCCATGAACCGAACTCAAAGGCTATATCTTTATGTGCAAATGTTCCTCCATATCTTCCGGCATTTGAAATAATTCCTTTTGCATTTGTTAAGCTAATCCATTTTTTAACGGAAAGATAAAAACTATTTGCTCCTGCTTGATTTTTAATTCCCTCGAATTCGGGGGAATTAAAATATATATTATATATCTTTTCCCATGTTCCTATAAAAATTATAGTGTCTTTATTTCTTAGCCACTGTTCAATTAATGCACTACCTCCATCAAAATTTTTAGTCATGTCAGTTAACGAAATATAATCATCATTAGTTTCTCCGCTTGATGTAATAGTAATTTCAGTGCCAATAACATTAATTGTTGCTTTAAAATTTTTATCTTTTGGCATTGTTTTTTTCACCTTCCTATATACACTTTATAAATGCAAATTTAAGCACAATTTTTCAATGTAGCCATTTGGATAAGTATAGATTTTACTTTTACTATCTCCCTTTGACATTTTAAGCTTTATATTATCATAAAATATATTTTGCAAAGAAATAGGAATATTTATTCCTAAATGCAGTGCAGACCAATCTATTTCTTTTTTAAATATGTATAAATCTGTTTCCATATACTCATCTTCCGATCTTATCTCATCAGTTTTTTTACTTTTATAGGTATGAACAAGCCCTTGTCCCGCAATTTATACCGTAATCACTCATAAGGCATAGCGAGAAAGTTCAAAATCAATAACAGGCTTTGAAGTTGCTCCTGCTTCCACGATTTTGTTGACCTCAACAAAATGGTAATCTAAATCCATTCCGCTATTTTTGCAAGCAAGCATTGCTTTATCAATTACCTTAGAAAAGTTTCGCCATTCTTTATATTCAAGCACAATTGAAAGCTCTCTTGCAAACCAAAATTCATTACCATCCTGGTTTATGTGCTAAATGCGACCAGAATTTGAATATTCCTTTGCTTCAATTTTGCTCATTTCTATTCTCCTTAATTTTACATAAACTAAATTGTAGAAAATACTTGAAATAATTATACACTAAAAAGTAAAAATTTTCAACAATTTTGTAATTTTTCCTTGTAAAAGCAAAATTATTGACAAAGTCAATAGCTAAATTGTCGGCTTTGCCGACAGCTAAATTAAATTCGCCCTTTAGCTTGGCTATGCCAAATTTCGCTGACCAAAGGTCAATTTACCTGCGTAGCAATTTAGCTCGCCGCAAGGCGAATTTAGTTGCACCAAAATAAAAAAAGCCTTTCGGCTTTTAATATTTTGGTGCGAAAGACGGGACACATCCACAAACGCAGTTTGTGTCTTATCTGCTTCGTCGACGCTAAAGCTTACACTCCTCGCACCTTTTTTCTAAAAACAATTATCAATTGTTTTCTTTACGAAAAAAGCCCTCTCAGGGTTCGAGCCCCATTTAATAAAAAAATATACTACCCGTTTGGGTAGTATTTTTTTGGTGCGAAAGACGGGACTCGAACCCGTACGGTCGCCCACACGCCCCTCAAGCGTGCGCGTCTGCCAGTTCCGCCACTTTCGCAAAAAAAGCTTTGGACAATAGTATAGCAATACTAAACTTATTTGTCAACAAAGCTTTTTTTGATTTTTTCTTATTTAACTGATTTTTCCCTCGTTTTTATATGGTGCTAATTTGTAAATCTCATCAACATTTTTTGCCACTTCGGGCGAATGGGAAACAATAATTACGCATTTATTTTCTTTTTCTGCCAATTTTTTAAATATATTTATTATCTCGTCTTGCGTTGATATATCAAGGTTTCCTGTTGGTTCATCTGCTAAAATAATATCCGCATCATAGGACAAGGCTCTTGCTATTGCAACTCTTTGCTGTTCTCCTCCGGACAATTTTAATATTCTTCTTTTTGCCAAATCATCGCTTAAATCAACCTTATGCAATAATTCCATTGCTTTTGCTTTTTTATTGCCAATTTTTTTGCCCGAAACATCCATTGAAAGCACTACATTTTCCATTGCAGTAAGATGAGGGAGCAAATTATAGCTTTGAAAAACAACACCTACAAATCTGCTTCTGTATCTATATCTGTCAATTTTAGAAACATCTTTTTGCTCAAATAAAATTTTGCCTTTTGTTGGCACTGTAAGCCCTGAAAGCAAGGACAAAAGGGTAGTTTTTCCAGCACCCGATTTCCCAACAACAGCATAAACCTTACCCTTTTCAAACTCATAATTTATATTTTCCAAAACCTTAGTTTTTCCATTATCATAGGAATACTCAACATTTTCTAATTTTAATACACTCATTATCACTACCCCCTTTAAGTTCTTTCAGAAAGAATTTTTAATGGTTCATATCTTAAAACAAATACAACTGCGGCAAGGCTTGAAATTATTGTTAAAAGTATTCCAATTCCCAAAAGTTGCAATAAAACCTTAATATTAATAGCCGCATTAATATCACTAATGTAATTTGCAGCTTGTCCACCAAATCTATCAAAAAAATTGCCACCCATAATTTCGCCTTGAGGGATATTTTGCATTTGATTTGGTCTTCCAAAGTTTCTATCTTGTTGAGTTGCCTGATTTTGCTGTGCATCAACTTGTGCTTTTAGCATTGAATTTGCGGTTGGCACTGAAATAACCGAGCCTGCTATTGTGCCAATTGTTATTGCTAAAAATGTTACTATGAATAATTCACAAATAAATTGAAGTGCTACTTTACCCTTTTTCATACCAATTGCAGTTAATACACCCACTTCAAATTTTCTTTCTCTTATGTTAAACATATTAAATACAATTAAAATAATACCACCTATTAAAAGCACTATTAATAATAATGTAGTTGCAAAGTCACTAAGGTTTTTCAAGGGGATTAAACTCGCCTCATAATTTGCTACATCGCCTGAATTTACAGAATAATTATCGGAAAGCCCTAAGGCTTTTGCCTCAATTTTAAATGCTTCAAATGAAGTAGCATCTGCAAAAATATAAGTTCCACTAACTTGATTTCTCAAAGCGGTTGTATTTGTTATTCCATTATCGTCAGTTGAGGTTTCTGCTACTGATATTGAAGCATCCATTACTGCTTTTAATGTGTTATAACTTGTGTATATTTGATTTGCCGGGTCCTGCGAGGTTGAAAATCTCATATTATTAGTTTCTGTGTTAGTGCTTGTTACTGTGTAAAAACCTACTACTGTAAATTCATAAGTTTCAGTTTCAACATTTGGATTTGCTAAGGTTATTTTATCATTTACATTTATGTTATTAAGAGTTGCAAGTTCACTATTAATGATACAAACCTTGTCGGAAGTATTTTCATCGAAAATAATTCCACTTGTTATTTTGCTTTGCCCTGATACAAAACTTGACATAGCAGAATAAGAACTATATCCTGTAATTGTGAAATCACCTTGACTTCCCATTCCACCTTGTGGTCCAAAATCTCTAAAATTTTGCATGTTATTTGTTGTAGTGGTCGTGCTACTTGAAGTATCAACCGGTTCTAATGCTCCGCTTTTGCTAACAGAACTTGTCATTGAATAATTAAAACCTTTTACACTTTTTGCCTTTGAATATTTCATTAAATCTTCAAATGTTGGCTCGGTGAAGGTTTGCATTAATGTGCGAAAGTCTGCATTGCCACTCGCCTGTGCCTGTTGCATTAACTTTTGCCTATCAAGTGTAATTTGCCCTGTAATATTTATTTCATTAATTCCCTCTTGTTGTGCTGTATCTGCGGCATTCTTAATTGATAAGGATACACAGCTTGAAATAGCAATAACAACAATAATTATCCCTATTAGTATATTTCTGCCCTTTGACCTACTAATACTTTTCAAAGCATTTTTTATTACATACAAATCTATCAGCTCCTTTTTCTTTATGGTCATATTATATTTCATAAATTTGAATTTTACTTGTATTATTTGTAAACAATGTGTTAATTTTTCAAAAAAAGCTGGTTTTCACCAGCTTTTTAATAAAATTATTATTAAACTATTTGCCTTGTTTTAATAATTGTTTTTGGTTTTGCTTGCGTTTTTGCCAAACTACCCATAAAGGACCTGCCACACAAATTGATGAATATGCACCAGTGGCAATACCAACTAACATTGGTAATGCAAAGGTTTTGATTGATTCAATATTGTAAATAAAGGCGAAAATATATGCAATAAGGATACTAACAAAAGTTGCAAGAGCAGTATTAATTGAACGAGTTAAGGATTGATTAATGCTAACATCAACAAGTTCATCAACCGGAGTATTTGGCTTCATAATTCTTGCGTTTTCTCTAATTCTATCATATATAACAACTGTGTCATTCATTGAATAACCGAGAATTGTCAGCACTACGGCAATAAAAGAGTCATTTAGAGGTATTTTAAACAAAATAAATACTACTAAAACCATTGCCACATCGTGAAGCAAAGCAATTAAAGCCATAACACCCAATGAAAGACTTGCAATTCTTTTAAAACTCCACCAAACATATATTGTAATTAATAGAGATGCTAAAAGTATTGCCAATAGTCCATTAGTGAAAAATCTTTGGCCTATAAAAGGCTCAACCATATTTGATTCGCTAAGTTTTAAATCAGCATCTTTAAACTCTTCTTTTAATGCTATATCAAGTTTTTCTTGGTCTTGAGCAGAAATACCTTCATTGCCTGCAACATTTAAAACTATTTGTTTAGTTTTCTTTGCAATATCTGTAATTTCTTGTACATTAACATTTCTACCCAATGTAGTTGTTGCTATGTTGGCTGCTTTTTCTTTGTCTAATTCATTAACAAATGAATATTTTAATATCGCTCCACCTTTAAATTGAATATCAAGACTAATTCCATTAATGAAAAAAGCTATAATGCCTATTGCAAACATAGTCATTGAAAAAATAAAGAATTTTTTTCTATTTCCATAAAATTTTATCATTGTGCAGCCCTCCTATTTCCATAAAGGAATGTATTTCTAAGTGGGATGAAGTTGCTTAAAGATTTTATCATTATTCGAGATGCTGTAACACCTGTTACAAAGTTCAATATAACTCCTACTAAAAGAGTATATCCGAAGGATAACATTGAACCTGAGCCAAACATCATAAGCAAAACAGCAACTATCATAACTGTAATATTTCCATCTCTAACGGCAGAAAATGCTCTGTGGAAACCTACATCAATTGCTCCACCTAAGGTTTTTCCGCTCCTTAATTCTTCTTTAATTCTCTCAGCAATAATAATATTAGCATCAACACCCATTCCAATAGAAAGAATAATACCTGCAATACCAGGCAAAGTCAATGAATACTGAGGAATTGAAAGGGCTAAAAGCTGACAAACAACTTGCATTGTAAGTGCAAAAATAGATACAAAGCCGGGCAAACGATAATAGAACAACATAAATAAACAAACAAGAATAAATGCTGTTGCACCTGCTTTTACCATAACATTTAAAGCATTTTTGCCTAATGTTGGGGAAATTTGGCTATTACTCTTTGATACTAATGCAAACGGTAATGCACCTGCTTTAATTTTATCGGCTAAAGCCTTTGCACTTTCAATGCTTTCCATACCATCAATTACAGCTTCAGTTCCACTGATTTTAGTTTTAACAGTTGGATTTGATATTATTGTTTCATCCATTTTTATTGCAATTTTTTTATCTATTAATCTGCCGGTAGCCTCTTCAAATAATTTGCCACCTTCTTCACTTAATACTAATTTTACATAGTAATTCATTTGACCTGTTGTTTGGTCTTGATTAAATTGATGAGATGCATCTACAATATGTTTACCCTCAATTACAATCTTTCCACCCTCACCCGTTGTTTCATCAATACCTTCAACAAAGGTAAGTTTAGCAGTTTCACCTAATTCTTTAATAGCAGTTTGAGGATTATATTCCAATTCATCTGATTTCCAAGGAAAACGAACTAAAATTACACCTCTTTGCTTATCAATTGTAACCTCACGGTCAGTAATATTTTTGCTATCTAAACGAGTTTCAATTATTGTTCTTGCTTGTTCAAGTTGCTGAGTAGTTGGAATAACATTTTCGTCGGCAGACTGAAAATAAGCCTCAACTCCACCTCTAATATCAATTCCATATCTCATATCTTGTGCACCGCTAATTTTGCCTGTTCCACCAAAACTTACAAAATCAAAACCATTAAAGGCTAAATATGTTAAACCTACAACAATTATTGCAACTATAAAAAACCATTGCTTTCCAAATCGCATTTTTTTATTCCTCCTATTTTCTTAAAAATAATTTATTCTTTAAATAGTTATGGCTATTTTCCTCCATCACCTTCCAAAATCGTTTTTCTTTTCTTTTCTATTTGTGTTATGCAAAGCATTATACATAAAAGAGTAAACATCAAACAAAGTACAAAACTTTTAAAATCAAAAAAACCTTTAAAAATATATTTCGTATTCTTATCCTTACTAAAACGAAAAGAGTTTGATAAACTATTATTATCAAAATTACTTAAAAAATTAATTGCATAGTTATTTATTGATATAAATCCGCTAAAACTATTGGCGTTTTTTGTGCCTATCATTCCAAAATCGCTTGAATAATTTTTATATATTAATTCATTGTTAATATTTATATTAAAATACATAGAAACAAAGCCTAAGAAAATACTTAGAACAAGTGATATAACTATTAAATATGAAATTGTTTTTTTGTTTTTACTTGCAAATCTCATTCGCTCACACCATTAAACAAGTTTATTTTTAGATAAGGTTTATTATATCATTAAATAATATATTGTCAATAAAAAAAATGTTGACAAGCATAAATGAATGTGTTAAAATATTAACAATAAAAGAGTTAATCAGATTTTTTTAGTTTATTCTTTAAAAATTTGATATAAAAAATAATTTTACCTAACAGAAAAGCAAATGCTAATCTGAAAGGAAGCATTAATAGTATTGGCTCATAAGTGTCATTAAAATCTATTTTTAAGTCTTCCTTCAAGGGAAGACTTTTTTGATGTTTTCTTTATTTGAAAGGCGGTGATTATAAAAATGAAAAGGGTGGCTGTTATTAGTGCAATATTAGATAAACCCGAAGCATCGCAAACTCAATTTAATGAGATTATTTCCTCATTTAAAGGCATAATTAAAGGCAGAATGGGATTACCCTTACAAGAGCAAGACATTGCAATTATTTCAATTGTTGTTTTAGGAGAATTAGACGAAATAAATAGTTTAACAGGTAAATTGGGTAACTTAGAACACATTACAGTTAAAACCTCAATTTCAAAAAAAGAAGTACTTTAAACAAATTATAAATGAAAGAAGGAAAAATTATGAAAGAAAAAACACTATGGCTCGTCCGCAC
>CAZFQD010000088.1:0-9408 GCA_964520885.1 uncultured Oscillospiraceae bacterium
ATGACAGCCTTACAGATTTTGATTGTGTTGAAAAAATTGTGTGTTTATTTGAAAAATCAGGTATTAGTGCAGGAATTAGGCACGACTTTTAACAATGGACAATTGTAAATTAAACCACGAAGGACACTAAGAACACAAAGAGAATTTATATAAAGAAAATGGCTTTTTATCCGAAATTGTTCGCTGTTCATTGTTCATTGTATTTGAGATTGCCACGCTTACGCTCGCAATGACCTTTTAGTAGTTAGAGAATTAAAGAATATGGCTAATCCTCCGTCGCCTTTGGCGCCTCCTTTGAAAAAGGAGGCTTAAATAAATTCCTCATTCCTCACTCCTAATTCCTAATTATTTATAGCCCAATTAATGCAGTAATAAAAGTTAGCACTCCCCATAGGGAAGAAAAGCCCATAATTTGTAGTGGAGTCATATCGGAATTACTAATAATCATAAATGCGGCAACTGCTAAGCCAATGAAAATACTTACTGTTCTTAAAATAATTGAAGCTTTAACAGTTCTTTTTAATCTTCTTGACAATCTAAGTGCAATTTCAATCCCAATAAGACCTGTAATAGATACTATTCCAGAGGATGCTCTTTCCTTTGGTTTTAGTATCTCTTTTAATTTTGGTGCAGTTTCACTGCCAAAAACTGATATTTCTAAATTCTTGGTTTTGAATTTCTTTTGTAGTAATTCTTCTGTAATGTTATAGTCATCAGTATAAACCATTAATGCAATTCCTTCGTTTTCAAGTCTATTTACTGCTGAAAAAATTGAATTATTTATTGCATAATTAGCAACAAATAATGCACTTAATGTGCCTTTTTGGGCAAACAATAACACGCTTTTATTTCCTCTTGCAAGAGAAGCCTCATAATCTTGTGAAGGTAATCTAATGCCACAGGATTTTAAAAATTGTGTGTTGCCAACAAATACTTTTTCACCATCAATTTTGCAGGAAATACCTTTTCCTTCGTGAACAATAACATCATTAACCTCTTTTAAATGTTCAGTTTTATTATCAAGAACACTTAAAAAAGCTCCAGCTAATGGACCACCTATATAATTGAATATACTTGCTATTTTAACAACTGCATCAGGAATTTCAGTATCTGAGAACATTTTCATTCCCGTAATTGTAGTGTTTGAATTAGTAAATATTTGCGTATCCTTGACTGACAAAGCAAATATGTTTGAAAATTGCTTTGCACTAGTGTAACCATTTAATGCACAACCTTGTTTTCTTGCTTTTGAAGTTTCAATAAAATATGGCAAAATAAATGCAAGTTCTGCCATAAATGATGAGCAAACAGCAGTTACGGCCGCAATTTTCATAGGAAGTGTGGAAATACCTTGAAAAATACTAAAAACACTTATTGCAATAATTGCAATAAAAACTATTGGAACGGTTTTTTTGCTATAATTTTGAGATGGGTTATCTGAAAAAGCTCTTTCTAAAAAGCCTGATAAAAAGTTAGCTTTTACTCCTGCACATCCTTCGTTTATTTGAATATTTACTCCCTTTGGCAGTTCATTTGGAGCTAACATTGTAAGGGTGTGCTTATTTTCATTTGAAGAAACAATCGCGAAATTTTTTATAGCTGAAACTATGTGAAGATACTTGCCATAAAGAGTAAGTAAAAATGCAAATGAGGCAATGCCACTATACATAAAAATATTGTTTTGAAAACCAACAATAGACAGCATAACTAATACGCTATGTATAATTGATACTAACATAGCTAATGCAGGAAGAGAATCATTTGTGGGTTTAAAGGTAAAAAGGTTTTTTATACCATATGTAAAAGTTTTAAAGCCACTCGCTATAACTATTAAGCAAAGTGCAGTATTTGTAATGCCAAAAGCAAAGGCATTTTCAGGAGGCTTTAAAAATAAAGGTAGTTTGTTGTATTGAGCAATGAAATTAATAAATAACAAAACTAAAGCCGAAATACCACAAAAAATCAGTTTAAAAAGTGCTTCTTTTTTTTGTATTTCTAAATCATTTTGTATTGAAGCAGTATCGTCAACAGTTTCATATTCATCTATTTCCTCAACAAAAGTTTTTTCTACATTAACAATTGGCTCCTCAGTATCATCTGATTCATTAAATAGTTTACCCATAAAGCCACCAAAAGGAGTGGCTACATTTTTTTCTTTTATTTCATCAGTGTTTTCAAAATTTTCAAATTTTACTTGTTCTGCTTCTTCTTTTTCTTCTATTTTATTAGATGATGCTCTGCCATTTTCATAAAAATCATCAAAATAATCATCTATTTTTTTGTTATAATAATTAGGTTGTTCTTTTTTGCTAATAACATCATTAACGGTTGTAGACTCTTCATTTGTAATAGACAAAGGTGTTAACTTTTCATTTTCCACAATGGCTTTTATGTGCTTTTTTAAATCAAATTCTTCCAAAGGCTCTGATTTTGGTTGCTCAACAATAGGCGAGGCTATTTCTTCCTTTTTTTCTTCTTTTTGTTTTTTGCTTCCATATTCATTTAATATGTCATCAATAGAAAAATCTAAAGAATTATCTTCTGAGTTTAAAGAGTTTATTTCATTTAGAATATCATCAATTTCAAAAATTTTGTCTTCATTCATTCTAATACCCCTTTCATTTATAAACCTTTTATTTAAACAATCTATTTATATATTTCTTTTTCTCAACACCTCATACATTAATATTGCCGAAGCCACAGAGGCATTTAATGAGGATAATTCACCTTTCATAGGTATTTTTAATAAATAATCGCATTTTTCCTTATGTAAACGGCTCATTCCTTGTCCTTCACTGCCAACTATTAAAGCACAAGGGCAGGAATAATCCGCTTGGTAATATAGCGTATCCCCAGAAATGTCAGCTCCAAAAATCCAAATTCCTTTTACTTTTAATTCATCAATTACATTAGTAATATTTGAAACTTTAGCCACTCTAATATGTTCAGCGGCTCCTGCCGATGATTTAAAGACTACTGCAGTCATACCAACACTTCTTCGCTTGGGTATAATTATTCCATGAACACCGCAGGCATCTGCTGTTCTAATTATTGCTCCTAAATTGTGAGGGTCAGTAATTCCATCTGCAATAATTATAAATGGCTTTTCGCCTTTTTCTTTTGCATAATTAATAATGTCCTCAACTTCACAATAATCCTTTTGCGTAACAAAAGCGGCAACTCCTTGGTGTGATGCCATTTTGCTCATATTGTTTAAGGTTATTCTATCAGTGTCCACCACAACTATTCCTTTTGACTTAGCAATAGCAATTATCTTAATTATTGTGCCTTCTCTTTCACCTTTGGCAACTAATATTTTTTCAATTCTATTTCCTTTGAGAGCCTCTAATACAGGATTTCTCCCAACAATTATCCCCTCAAAAGGCTGGTTTTCTACATCTTTAATCATGCTAAGTTCCATCCTTAAATTGTAAATTATTTACCGTCTAATCACTTTATTAAAAATTACATTATCAAACATTTTTCCTGTTCCTAAGGCTACACAATCAAGTGGATTTTCTGCTATTATTGTTTTTATTCCAGTGTTTTGTTCAATTAGTTTATCAATACCTCTTAGTAATGCACCACCACCACTAATAGTAATTCCTCGTTCCATAATATCTGAAGATAATTCTGGAGGGGTAATTTCAAGAATGTTTTTAATGCCCTCTATTATAAAAGATAAAGGTTCTAACAAGGCTTGTCTAACATTTTTTGCAGTAAGTTTAATATTTGAGGGAAGACCAGTTAATATATCTCTGCCTCTAACGCTCATAAATGCGTTTTCATTAATTGGGTAAGCGTAACCAATAGTGAATATTATTTTTTCTGCTGTTCTCTCTCCTATTAATACATTATACGACTTTTTTATAAAAGTCGCAATAGTTTCTTGGAACTTATCTCCGGCAACTCTAATTGATTTTGAACATACAATGTTACCTAAGGATAAAACAGCAATTTCAGTGCTTCCTCCACCAATATCAACAATCATAGAGCCACAAGGTTTGAAAACAGGCAAACCAGCACCAATAGCCGCTGCTAAAGGTTCTTCAAGTAAATATGCGGCTTTTGCACCACACTGAATAACTGCTTCTTCAACTGCTCTTTTTTCAACAGCAGTAATTTCACTTGGCACGCAAATTACAACCCTTGTTCTATTTAATGGATTAGAACCAACAACCTTTTTTACAAAAAAATTAAGCATTTCGCTAGTAGCATAGTAATCTGCAATAACTCCTTCTTTAAGAGGCCTTTTTGCAATTATATTTACAGGAGTTCTACCAATCATTTCTCTTGCATCATTGCCAACTCTAATAATCTTGCCATTTCTAATATCTAAGGCGACTACAGAAGGTTCTCTTAATACTATTCCCTTATCCCTTTTATAAACTAAGGTGTTTGCCGTTCCTAAGTCAATTCCCAAATCATTATTAAGCATAAATATCACTTCTCCAAAAAAATATGTACATTTATGCTCCCATTCATTAATAGATGTCTTTAATTATTTCATTTAATTATTTACCTTTATAATTATTTTTAATCAATTCAATTTTAACTGATATAGTATTTATCGTTTTCCCATTTTAGCGGGTTATTTTGTATGTATTCATAGATTTCTTTGTAATCATTTTCAGTTCTTATTATGTGGTAGTAAAAAGATTTTTGCCATTGTAGGGAACGCATTGTATGCGTTCCGTTATTATTGATTGCACTACATTGTTTTGAAACTGATGCCTTAAATTGCTGAACTATTTTTGAAATTTCCATTTTGGTTCGGTTTTCATTCGGAACGCATTCAATGCGTTCCCTACAAATTTCCAACAACAAATGAATATGATTTGGCATTACAACATAATTATCTATATTAATTAATTTCTCATTTCTCATTTCTAATTGTTTCTATTTTCCCGTTGAGCCAAAGCCACCTATTCCTCTATCACTTTCATTCAAATTCTCAACCTCTAAAAATTCAAAATTAATAACAGGCATTAATACTATTTGAGCAATTCTATCAAAAGGATTAATTATGTATGGTTTATCAGAGTTGTTGCATAGCCCTATAATTATTTCCCCTCTATAATCACTGTCAATTACCCCAACACTATTAGAAAGTGTAATTCCATTTTTAGTTCCCAAACCACTTCTTGCAAAAATAAGTGCCACAAAATTTGAATTTGGAATTTCAATAGATATCCCTGTTTGAATTTTTACTAATTGTTGTGGCATTATCGTAATGGGCATTTCACAAAAAGCACACAAATCAAACCCAGCCGAGCCTTCGGTTGCTTTTTTTGGCATTGGTGGTTTTTGCCCTTTTGAATTTATATGTAATTTTATTTTTACTTTCTCGTTATGCAAATTACATCTTCCTTTCTAATTTTCTCTAAAGTGTGCCCCAACACTTTCATTTCTGTTATATGCGGCTATTAATATGAAACTTGCTGTTTGAGCCATATTTAACGTTTCAATTTGGCTGGGGTTTTGAAGCAAAATGTTATTTAACAAATTAATTATGTCATAAAGCTCATCTATTCCTTGAGCTAACTTGTTAGTTGAGCGAATTATTCCGCCTTTTTCACTCATTATTTCTTTTATTTTTGCTTTTATTTCACTTATATTTATCTTGCTTAATTTTTTTTCAGTATTGTAATAAACCAAATTTAAGTCTATTTTTGGAGTTTGTCTTTTTTTCTTCATAATATGTTCAGCACATAGTCTTCCAAATACAATACATTCTAAAAGTGAATTGCTTGCTAAGCGATTTGCCCCGTGAACACCTGTGCAAGCAGATTCTCCGCAAGCATATAAACCGTCAATATTTGTCATTGCATTTAAATTGGTTTTAATTCCACCCATCATATAATGCTGAACAGGAACAACCGGAATATATTCCTTTGAAATATTAATACCTCTGTTTTTACATTCCTCATAAATAGTAGGAAATCTATCTTTTAAAAACCCTTCGCCTTTATGTGTAATATCAAGTAAAACATTAGGAGCATCAGTTTTTTTCATTTGAGCCACAATTGCTCTTGCAACAATATCCCGAGGTGCTAAATCGGCTAAAGGATGAATACCTTGCATAAATTTAGCCCCATTTATATCTCTTAAAATTGCACCCTCTCCTCTTAATGCTTCTGAAATTAAGAAACTTTGACCTTTAACATTTTCATCATAAAAGGCTGTTGGGTGAAATTGAACAAATTCCATATCCGAAAGTATTGCCCCTGCTCTTGAGGCAGTTGCAACTCCATCCCCTGTGGAAACTGTTGGATTAGTGGTGTATTTATAAACTTGACCTATTCCTCCTGTGCAAATAACTATGTTTGAACTAAGTATTAATTTATATTCATCTTCAAAAATAATAACTCCAAAAGCCTTATTATTATAAGTTAAAATATCAACCAAAAATATATCGGCTCTTAAAGTTAAATTTTCACTTTTTGTTGCTAAAAATGCTAATTTTTTAGTTAATTCCTTTCCTGTTGCATCTCCACCACTGTGGAGAATTCTGTTCATTGAATGTCCACCTTCACGGGTAGTTTCTAAATTGCCGTCATCTTTAACATCAAAGGAAACGCCCATACCAATAAGTCTATTTATTTCGTTAGGTCCTTTATTTACAAGTGTAATAACAGCCTCTAAATCGCAAAGTCCGGCACCTGCTACTAATGTATCCTTAATATGATAAGTTTCATCATCGGAAGAATTAGTAACAACAGCAATTCCACCTTGTGCAAGCCAAGAACTGCAAATCATAGAACTTTCCTTTGATAAAACTGCAACACTTAATTTATTATCTAAATTAAGAGCAGTATAAAGTCCTGCAATACCACTACCGATAATTACAACATCAAATTTTTCAGTTTTTAATTTGTTAATGTCCCCATTAAATGCAAATCTGTTCATTTTGAAAGCTCCATCATTTTATTCAAACTATTCTTTGCCTTATTTATTATGTCTTCACTAATAGTTATTTCATAAGTATTTGTTTCAAGGCATCGCAAAACATCTTCAAGGTGCGTTTTTTTCATATTTACACATAGTAATTTTGGAGTTAAAAGATAAAAGGTTTTATTTTTGTTTTGCTCTTGTAATGGATATAAAATGCCCTGCTCAGTGCCAATAATAAATTCATTTTCGTTAGAATTTTTAACAAAATTTAATATTTGCCCTGTGCTTCCAGCAAAATCAGCCATTTTAATAATCTCGTCAACACATTCTGGATGAACTAATATTTTAGCATTTGGATGAGCATTTTTTGCTAATTCTAAATCGTTTACTGTAACCCTTTTATGCACAATGCAGTAACCACTATACAAAATTATTTCTTTGTCTTTAATTTGCTGTGCAACAAAACTACCCAAATTTTCGTCCGGAACAAAAATAATTTGCTTATTTGGCAAGGCATTTACAATTTTTACAGCATTAGAAGAAGTGCAACAAACATCACACACTGCCTTTACCTGTGCCGAAGTATTTACATAACAAACAACCGTCGCGTTAGGATATTTTTTTTTTAAAGCTATAACATCGTCGGCTGTAATCATATCAGCCATAGGACAAGAAGCATCCAAAACAGGCAATAAAACAGTTTTTGTGTGATTTAATATCTTAGCACTTTCAGCCATAAAATCAACTCCGCAAAAAACAATTACAGAATTAATAACCTCTTTTGCTTTTTTTGCAAGTTCAAAACTATCTCCAACGAAATCTGCGATTTGTTGAATTTCTTTGCTTTGATAAAGATGTGCTAAAATAAATGCATCTTTATTTATTTTTAAAGTTTTAATTTTTTCTATTATTTTATTTTGCATTATCTTTCCTCCAAAGTAGAGTTTAAACTAATATTATTAATAATGATAACATCCACCGCCAATAAACTCTCTTAATAAAGAATTTACTGGTATTTTTGATATGTCAAATTCGGAAAATAATTCAAGAGCATTAATTAAATTAAAAGCTTTTTCAAAGTTTTCGCTTTGTTTGGGAACTTCCTTTAATAAGGGAAGCACGATTTGTTTTAGCATTCCAACTTCATAAGGAAAAGTGCTATCTATTCTAATATCTGCATATTTTGCATTTGGTCTAATATATAAATCTTCGCCTTTACAAACATTTTCCCACATTCCTAAGGTATTGTCAAAAGAGCTATTTCTATATTTATTATCTCTAATTAACCTTCTAATGAGACGGGCATCTCTTTTTGTTAAAATAATTTCATTGCCAAGTAAAAAATTAGAATGAACACTAATATATATTTTGTAAGTCAATTCAGAAGGAAAAATATTATCTATAATTTTATTTAATGCGTGAATACCCTCAACAATAATTACTCCATTTTGTGCAAGAGTAACTTTAACACTATCATCAGTTCTAATACCTTTGGTAAAATTAAAAGTAGGTAGCTTTGATGTTTCTAAACTTATTAATTCAAATAGTTTTTGTTTAATTAATTTTATATCAAGTGCATTTACAGATTCAAAATCATATTTTCCATATTCATCTATAAATGCTTCACTTTTGTTTCTAAAAAAATTATCTAATGATATTGAATGTGCAGAAATATTATGTTTTTTTAAACCTTGCACAATTTTGAAGGAAGAGGTCGTTTTTCCTGAAGATGAAGGTCCAGAAAGCATAATAATTCTTTTATTATTTTTAATAACTGAATTTATAACATTATCAATACTTTTTTCAAATTCATTTTCAAAATAATCAATTAACATATTTTGATTATAATTACAAGTTTCGTTAATTAGTTCTATATTGTAGCCAAATGCTCCCTTGATGTTAATCATAAGTGTCTCCAATCGTTTTTTTTTGTTTTAATATAGTTTCAAATCGTTCTAAGTATTCATAAGGATATTTTGGATTAAATAATCTTTCTATTCTATTGGTTTTTTGGTTTACTATTTTTGTAACAGCCCCTGCACCAATTCCTAAAACAGTGTGAAGTTCCTCCATCATAAAAATATTGTATAAACCTTCAAATCTTTTTTTGCAAAAACCTATGTTTTCTAAATTGTCTACAGTATTTCTTTGCTTATAAATATAATATGGTAAATAACCATTTTTGCACAACTTATTTATGGCATATTCTTGCATTTTTTCTGCTAAATCATAAGTTTTAGCATTAGTTTTTCCTTCTTCTGAATAGGTTGAAGCCCGTTTTTTACATAAACTATGCAAGGTTATATTTTCAGGCTTTAATTTTATTACAGAGTTTAAAGTTTTTTTAAAACTTGCAAAACTATCCTTTTCAAGTCCAATAATCAAATCAACATTAATATTTTTTATGCTTTGCTCTTTTGCTTTATTATATGCTTGGAAAAATTGCTTAGAAGTATGATTTCTGCCTATTTCCAATAAGACTAATCTACAAACGAAACTTTTTGAAACAACTTG
>CAZFQD010000089.1:0-9269 GCA_964520885.1 uncultured Oscillospiraceae bacterium
CCATATTGGCAGAAAGTCCACCTAATATTTTTCTTGGATAATTATTTATCCAATGCTTAATTCTTTTGATTTACAGCCGTGTGATATTTTTTGGATACTAATGAAGTGTCACTCTGTGACATTAAGTATTTTCAATATGAAGTGTTAGCATCGCTAACATGAAGCGAAGTATTCCATATCTTAATATATGCGAAGGACACTTCATAAGCTTTAGCAACTTCATATTCCGTGAAAACGGAATACTTCATTGAAAAAAACAGTCTTATGACTGCTTTTATGGTGCCGGTGATCGGGGTCGAACCGATACGGTATTGCTACCACTGGATTTTGAGTCGTTTGCTATACAAGGCATTATTCAGCATTTGAAGGATTGTGGAGGTAAATGCCGACCATATAAATCCGCTTATTTCAAGGCCTTGAGTATAAAAAACCTCTGAAAAGTCCACTGCGACTGACATTCTCGAAAATATTAACTTTGAGACGATTTTTGGATCTTGGAGGTAAATCGGAGGTATGGACACTCTTTACAATCCTCAAAAAAACATAAACTAATTAATATCATAACAGTTACGCCTGCCATTGACAATATATTTTAGGAGCGATAACTGTAATGGATAAAAAGTATTATATTAAACTTTTTGAAAGCTTTCCCGATGTAGTTGATTTGAAACAGTTCAGAGAAATGCTTGGAGGTATTGCAGACAGCACTGCAAGAAAGTTAATTTTGGAAAATCGAGTCAAGCATTATAACATCCGCAATACTTTTCTAATACCAAAAGATTGGGTTATTGAATATGTACTAAGTAAACATTATGCCAAATATAAACTAAAATTAAAAGCTCGTATTTAATACTACTTATTAAGTAGGGTTGGATGGCAGAGAACTATACCCATTGATAATGGACAAACTCAAAAAACATAGGCAAATAGTGTGTTTGTGGCATTTCTTCTGTCCAAAGAAAATGTTTAAAATACACCAAAAAGAATTAGTGAAAATTAAAGCTTGTATTATCTATCATATTAAGCTAAATTAATTATCCGTTTGCGAAAAAATTGCAAGCGGATTTTTTTATTTCCATAATACATAGCCACTTCATAATTGAGGTGGCTTAATTACTGAAAGGAGGATTGCATTATGAACATCCAAGTTAAAATCGCAAAAACATTTCCACAGACAGAAAATTTGAAAGCTATCGTTAACCTTACGCTTGATGATAGCTTCGCTGTTCACGGGATCAAAATCTTTGACTCGGGAAAAGGGTTGTTTGTTGCTATGCCGAACATCAAAAACGGCGAAAAGCGCAAGGATATTTTCCACCCTATTAACAAAGAGTCCAGAGAAAAACTGGTACAGGCTATTTTAGCTACGTATCAGGAGCAGCAAAAAGAACCTGAACAGATTACCGATGAAGAACAGAAACCCTAACCCAGCACACGCAAAAAATCCTAAACCATCCTAAATCAAAATTAAACAAAAAATGAAAGAGGTAAAAGATTATGAAAACTTTGAAAACAAAAATTACTGCTATGGCAGTCCGTGCAAAAAATGCAATCTCAAACAACAAGGCTGAGGGCTTTGTTGACTCTGGCGTAAAAATTCTTATCGCTGTCGTTATCGGTGCACTTTTACTCGGTGGCTTATATGTTCTTTTCGGAGACACCATCCTGCCAACCTTGACTCAAAAAATCACCGACCTTTTTAACTACGCAGGTTAAGCGTAACACCACACACAAACAATATTAAATTTGGAGGATAAAAATCATGAAAACTTTAAAAAACAAAATGAATTCTATGGCAACCCGTGCAAAAAACGCAATTTCAAACAACAAGGCTGAGGGCTTTGTTGACTCTGGTGTAAAAATTCTTATTGCTGTTGTTATCGGTGCTTTATTACTTGGCGGTTTGTATACCCTTTTCGGCAATATAATACTACCATTTTTAACAACCAAAATTCAAGGCCTATTCAGTTTTGCAGGCTAATTCATAATAACACAAAAGGCGACTACTCAATATTAGTTTAGTCGTCTTTTCTTTTTAATTAATGAAAGAGGTATAAAAATTATGAAAAATTTAAAAACCAAAGTGACTTCTTTAGCTATCCGTGTAAAAAGTGCGATCACAAATAATAAAGCTGAAGGCTTTGTTGATTCAGGAGTAAAAATCCTTATTGCTGTCGTTATAGGTGCTTTATTACTCGGAGGTTTGTATTTCCTTTTCAACAACATCATCATTCCATATTCAATTGGTAGAATTATTGATCTTATTAGATACACAGGTTAAGCGTAACATCTGCCATAAACAATATTAAATTTTGGAGGATAAAAAAATAATGAAAACATTAAAAAGCAAAATAAATTCTATGGCAATCCGTGCAAAAAACGCAATTTCAAACAACAAGGCTGAAGGTTTTGTTGACTCAGGTGTTGAAATTCTTATCGCTGTTGTTATCGGTGCTTTATTACTTGGCGGATTGTATGTGCTCTTTGGCGACACAATTCTGCCGACCTTGACCTCAAAAATTCAAGCACTGTTTAATTACGCAGGCTAATCGGACAAAGTTTAAGCGGAGTGGTGAAATATCCACTCCGCAAATCTTTTTATGGAGGTAATAAATGATTAATGATTTTAGTTTTATAATACCTATTGGTGTATTGCCAATGCCTATTCCAATGCTACCTTTTGAAATTACTTTGCAGCTTTCTTTGTTTTTCGGCTTTGTGCTATTTGCTCTACTACTTGGCTTTCTGCTTGAAAAGCAAATGAGAAAACAGTGGAAACCCCACATGGAATTAAATCTAATCCTGCCAATCATAGCAGCAGCTTTGTTGTTCCTAAGGTTTGGAATTGGAATGCAAAGCATAAAAGGATTAACCTTATTTATGCTCTTGCTTTATGCTTCAAACAGCGACTTGCAGACCCGTGAGGTTTGCGACAATATCCCAATTATGATTGCTATAACAGCCTTAATAGGTATAGGTATTTCAAATATTCCTATGATGGTTTTAGGAGCAATTTGCGTAACTATTCCTGGGCTGCTTATTGCAACATTAAAACCAAACAGCTACGGTGGTGCTGATATTAAAATTATGGCAGCTTGTTCTTTCCTGCTTGGTTTAGAACGAGGACTCATAGCAATTATTGTAGGACTACTCTTGGCTGTAATAATAACAATTACCATCCGAAAGATACAGAAAAAAGACTTAAAAGATACATTTCCGATTGTGCCGTATCTTGCAATCGGGAGTTTTTTAGCATTCCTAATTTAAGGAGGTTTTAACTAAATGAAAAACAGAACAATTATAGGAATTATCTGCGTAATCATCGCCGTAACAGTAATGTTCGGCGTGTCACCCATTGTCAATAAAATGGCTTCGGGAAAAATGCAAGTTGTTCAGGTTACAAAGAAAATCGAGCAAGGTCAGGTAATAACCGCTGAGGATATTACTAAGGTAGAAATCGGTAGTTACGGTGTTAAAGACGGTGTTATCAAGGACGAAAAGCAGATTGTTGGCAAATTTGCTGTAAGTGCTATTGTTCCCAATATCAATATTTATCCCGTAATGCTGTCTGACACTGCCGACTCTGCAAATGATATATTTAAGACACTAAACGGTTCACAGCAAGCGATAAGTGTAACTATTTCGAGCTTTGCGAATGGTTTATCCGGCAAGCTGCAAAATGGCGATATTATCAGTGTTATTACTGTTTCTAATAATGAAAGCATTATTCCTGCTGAACTGACCTATGTCAAAGTAATTACGTCAACCACTTCAAAAGGCACAGACAGCGATAAGCTAACACCTAAAGAAGATGGCACATACGATTTACCTACTACAGTAACACTTCTTGTAAATTCTACGCAGGCGAAGCTATTGGCACTTTACGAACAAAACGCAAAAATACACCTCACTCTTATTTATAGAGGAAGCGCAGAAAATGCCGATAAGTTTATACAGTCTCAAAACAAGGTGTTTGCAAATGGGGTGAAAATAGTTGAGTAAGCTAATAGCTGTTTGGGGTTCTCTCAATTCCGGGAAAACGTCCTTTGCTACTAAACTTGCACAATGCATTTATGAAAAATATAGTGCATCCGTATTGATGCTTTCTACCGATTACGAAACGCCCACATTGCCCGTGCTTTTCCCCAATACAAAGGCAGATGAGCTTTTCTCAATTGGTGTGCCGTTATCCAAAACAGATATAGTGGGGCAAGAAGTTGTAAAGAGCATAGTTACAGTTAAGTGTAAGATGAATTTAGGATTTCTCGGCTACAAGGACAGTGAAAACAAGTTTACCTATCCGAGCTATGATGATAAAAAAGCCAAAGCTTTACTCACAGTTCTAAAAGGTCTTGTTGATTTCGTAATCGTGGATTGCACCTCATCACTTAGTAATATATTATCAGAGACCGCAGTCGAACAGGCAGACACAGTAATCCGCCTTGCTACTCCCGACCTTAAAAGCATCAGCTATTTTTCATCGCAATTGCCTTTGTATGCTGATCCAAAATATAAAATGGAACAGCATATTGTAGTGCTGAACACAACGGAAAAAGAAGTGTTTATGCCTGTTGAAGAAGCAAAAACACATTTTAAGAACATTTCATTTACTCTACCATATTGCAGGACATTAAGAGAACAAATTATTGACGGTGATTTGTTGAAAGCGATTACTGATAAAAGATACATCGGAACGCTAAAAATGATAGCCGAAAAGGTGGTGTAATATGTCACAGACCACCGACTTCTGGACTTTACTCGTGCTCACTCAAGAATATATATCTGAACATTATTCAGCCGCATTAACCGACAAAGAAAAGCTCTCACAATTAAAGTCATATATTGAAAAGTATCTTCGAGATATGGATTACACCGTACAGGGTTATTCTCTTAACGAATTAGTGGATAAAATTTTCTGTGAAATGGCTGAATACTCCATACTAACGCAGTACCTCGGCTCTCCTAATTTAGAGGAAATAAATATAAACTCGTGGAATGATATTGCACTAACCTATCTTGACGGTAGTATTATTAAGGTAAAAGAGCATTTCCATTCTCCCGGGCATGCTGTTGATATTATTAAAAGACTTTTACACCATAGTGGGATGATTATTGACAATGCAACCCCAATTTCACAGGGACATCTGCCCAACAATACCCGTATAACTGCTCTCAAAGAGCCTATTGTTGATGAGCAATGCGGCATATCAACTTCAATCCGTCTTTTACATCCGCAGAGAGTAAACCGCCAAATGCTCATGGAAACTAAATTTGCTACAAAAGAAATGATTGATTTTCTTTGTATGTGTATGCGATATGGCATCTCCACTGTTGTTGCCGGAGCTACCTCAAGCGGAAAAACAACCCTGTTGAATGCATTGCTCCAAAGCATACCCGATAATAAACGCATATTCAGTATTGAAAGTGGCTCACGAGAGTTATCATTGGTGCGTTATATCGACAAAGGCATTATGAATAATGTTGTGCATACACTTTCAAGACCAAGTGATAACCCGGCTTATGATATTACGCAAGAAGACTTGGTAGTGGCTTCACTTAGATTTAATCCTGATATTGTAGCCGTTGGAGAAATGCGCGATGTTGAGTGTTATTCGGCTGTAGAATCATCACTTACAGGACACACAGTCGTATCAACCGTTCACGCAGGTGCAGGCGATGCGGCCCACATGAGAATTGCACTGCTATGTCAAAAGCGTTTTCCTATTGAATTTAATACTTCTCTTATTCAGGCAGGACAGGCGTTTCCGCTTGTCGTCTATACACACAAGCTCGAAAACAATGCAAGAAAAATAATGGATATTTCAGAGTGCGAAATACTTCCCACAGGGGAACGCAGGTACCACACCTTATACCGATTTAATATCACTAAAAACACCATTAAAAACGACGAAACGCAAATTGAAGGTTATTTTAATAAGCCAGAAAATATGTCGGATAATTTAAAACGCAAATTAATGCAGTATGGTGTTCCACAAAATGAGATACAAATCTATTTAAAAAAGGAGGGTAATGAAAAGTGATAATATTCCCTTTAATCGCATCGCTACTGCTTATTGTAGCGGTAATACTTTTACTTGGTTTAACTCCCGAAAGAATAACCGACGATATTATGAAAGTTATATCCCCCAAGCAGACATTAAGAAATAAAGTCAAAATCGCTCAAGGAAAAAAGAAAAGCCGAAAAATCTCGGCAGAATTAAAACACATTAATGATGCATTAATTGCAACAGGCAAAGGGGACGTTTTCGACCGCCGCCGGTGGCGGAAACAGGGAGAAAAAAGGAGTGGCAGAAACAAGGAAAATTGCGAAGCGAACAGCGAGCAAGACGACTATGTTTCAACAGGAAGTAAGTTCGCTACAATTTGTGTGGTGTCGCTTACGCTGTTAATTTGCGGTGGTATGTGTTCGGTGCTGATTGACAACATTTTTCTTGTCCCTATATTCTCTATTACTTTGGCACTGCTACCATTTATCTATGCAAAGACCACTATCAGCTATTACGATAAGCACATTGAGGAAGAAATGGAGACAGCTCTTTCAATCATTACAACATCATATATAAGAAGCGATGACATAGTATCTGCCGTTAAAGAAAACATCACTTATCTAAAGCCCCCTATTACCGAGATTTTCAAATCATTTCTTGGCGAAACAACTGCAATCAGCTCCGATATTAAACACGCACTCCACAAGCTAAAAGATAAAATTGATAATCAGATTTTCAAGGAATGGGTTGATACTCTTATACAGTGCCAATATGACCGAACTTTAAATGACACCTTGCTGCCTGTGGTTACTAAGCTTACAGATGTGCGTATCGTAAATAACGAGCTTAAAACAATGCTGTACGAGCCCCGAAAAGAATACTTTATGATGGTGGCAATGGTTATCGGCAATATTCCGCTTTTGTATATGCTCAATAAATCTTGGTATAGCACTTTAATGGATACAATACCCGGTAAACTTGTTCTTGCCTTATCTGGCGTGGTCATTCTTGTTACAGCTATGATGATGATGAAATATACCAAGCCAATTGAGTATAGGAGGTAGCGACTATGACACAAATTATTGTAGGTATTCTTGTTGGTATTGGCATTTTCTATATTGTTGCCGACCTTTTCAGAATACCGTATATTAAGACAAGTAAAGCAATCAACAATCTTTCAAAAAGGCAAAAGAATAAAACTTCGAGCATTGAGCTTTGGCTAAAAGACCTTGCCATTTGGTTGTCAAAAAGACTAAAGCTTAATGAGTATAAGCATATGCAGTTACTCTCTGATTTACAAACAGCAAATGTTAATATCATACCCGAACTTCATATTGCTAACGCTATTATAAAGTCAGGACTTTGTAGTTTTCTTGCAATTCCTGTTTTTTTTATTTTCCCACTCGTAGTGCCACTTGTGATAGCTTTATCTTTTGCAATGTACTTTAAGGAATCCAAAGGAATACAACAGAAAATCAAAGCACGACGAATGGCGATTGAATTTGAACTGCCCAGACTTGTTTTTACAATTGATAAAACTCTTTCGCACAGTCGTGATGTCCTTGCTATTCTCGATAATTACAGAGAAAACGCTGGAGCAGAAATAAAATACGAACTATCCATTACCGTTGCAGATATGCGTTCGGGTAATTATGAATCAGCCCTTACAAGGCTTGAAAGTCGTGTGGGCAGTGCGATGCTTTCTGATGTAGTGCGTGGGCTTATATCAGTGCTTCGAGGGGACAATACCACAGTTTATTGGGCATCGTTATCGATTAAATTTGCAGATATAGGGCGACAGCAGCTCAAGGGGCAGGCTCAAAAAGTTCCGTCAAGGGTTAAACGACTTTCTATGGCATTACTATTTTGCTTTATGGCGGTATATTTGGTGGTTATAATTATGGAGATTATGACTTCATTGGGGGCGATGTTTGGATGATGAGGATCAAAAGCATATTGAAATCTAAGCGTGGAGATGGATATATTGATGTTGTTGTTGGCGTTTTAGTTTCAATGATGCTAATTGTTTTATCGCTTAATGTCTTCTCGTTTTTGACCGTTAAGCAAGATATGGACTATTTTGCAAAAGAAATGATATATTCAGCCTCTGCGTACGGCAAGACCACAGGGGAAGTTAATAACCGAAATACTGAGCTTGTTGCTGAAACAAGTCTTAACCCAACTATTACTTGGCAAACCACATACTTTAATGCTACTGCCAAAACCGTACAGCTTGGCAATACAATCACCGTAACACTGACTTACAGCACTTATGTAAAAGGATTCGGTGCATTTAAAATACCGATCACGTTAACGGCAAAGCATAGCGGTTTATCGCAAAAATATTGGAAGTAGGTGGTGAAAATTGACTCATATAAAAACCGCAGTCATTGTGCTTATAACAGCAATGATACTATCGCTCGTTTTGTCCTATGCAAGCATTATGACAATAGTGCAAACGACTAAGAGTAATGCCGAACGAGTTTTAAATAGCTTTGTGATTGAGAACGCAACTTATATTTATGGTTCCATCAAAAACGGTAATGACTTTACAAGCTCAATTAGTTCAAGTTATTTTGTGTATAGGTTTTATATAGATCACACATTGGACTATGATGGGAATTACTTTTATAATAGAGATAGTGAAGGTTCATATAGCTTCAAAATGACTACTCCACAAACAACTTTTACCGTAAACAATACCTTAAATTTAACTTGCACCTTCGACCTTTTAATACCAATTGACTTTGCAGGAAAAAGAATCACAGAAATGCGAATACCGATCAAAGTAAAGACAAGCTATAATCTTAAAAATTAGAAAGGATTGATCTCAATGAAATTATCGAAAAAGGCTATTACAATTGGCATAGCAGGAACTCTTGCGGTAGTTGTGCTTGCTACAACAATATTTATAGGAATGCAAAAAAAGCCAGCTATCACAGAGGGTGCCGAAAATCAAAACGCATCTAATGATATGGTAATTCAATTACCCAGTGAAAACCCGACTGAAAGCCGTAGCAAAACAGATACGGACAATTCTTCAAATTCAGACTTAATTGTTAATGTTAACGGCAATCCGCATAATACTAATAATAGTAATAACAATAAAACTCCTGTAAAAGACACAGATAAGCCTATGAATCCTTTTACTCCAATACAACCCAATAATAATGGTGGTGTCAATATAGGCGGCTCTGAGCTGACAGCATATAACTGCAACACGGCAAATCATCATTGTGATGGCCCCGAAACGCACGCATA
>CAZFQD010000090.1:0-9261 GCA_964520885.1 uncultured Oscillospiraceae bacterium
CTCCTCAAAAATTTATAAAAAATAATTATTATACAAAAAAATACTAATAAATTTTAGGTTTGGTTAACTGTTTCGTAAATACAATTAAATTATACATTAGTAATTTCTCTTTGTCAATATGTATAGTTAAAAATATCAAAAATAATTTGTAATAATTTGTAATTATAGCATATAACCAAATTATACTATTTAATGAATTTAATCAACTTCATTCTTGTGCTTTAATAGTAGTAATGCGACATAAGATGCAAAACCATGATTACAGCTTGCAATATCACTATCGTTTTCCCACAAAGTGCCAGTCTTTTCTGCCATATAGTAAAAGTAACCTTCAATCTCTTCTATCAATTTCTTTCCATATCCGTATCTTGAGAGAGTATCAAGACGCAAATAGTTTCCTATAAAAGCATTTGCAAAATATATTTCTTCATATTCATTAACTGTTTTTCTATTAGGCCCAAATTTAGTTAATAAAACATTCCAAAGCTTTGAGTGGGTTTGAGGAGTAGCGGTATCAGTGAAAAAAGCATAGTATTGGCATGCCTCCGTTCGCTCACCGCTTAAAATCAATTGCCCATTTTTTCTAATCATATTATCAATAAAAAACTCCCCATCAAAAGACATTTTTCTTATAGTTTCTTTTATTTTATTACCGTCATTAATTAGTGAAATATCATTATAAAGTTCTCCTGCCATCTCTAAGCATTTAGCATATACCATATTGGTTGGAAAATTAACATCTTGAACAAGCTCATTGGATTTAGACCATTCAACAAAAACCCAGCCCTCTAAATTTTCTAAAAGCCCATATTCGTTAATAAATGATTTGAAATAATTAAGTAATTTATAAACTTTATCCTTAAATTCAAAAACCATTTTTAAATCAGAGCTTCTTTTTAAATATTCTTCTAACTCTATAACAAAAAACATTGCCCAATTTGGTATAAAAACACCGTCATTATTATCAGTTGGGTAAGCCATTGGGAGCATATCCTCTGGTATAAAAGCAAAACTATCAGGTAATAAATAATTTTTCAAAAAAGCTTTTTCCATTATAGTTTTTCCTGTTAAAAAATACTCTACCCTCGCAATAAAAAAGCTATCACAAAGCCATCCCGCTCTTTCTCTTGACGGACAATCGGTAAATAAATCAACACTATTTTGCTTAAATGTTTCTATTGCCGCATCATAAATCTTGTTTAGTTTTTCATTGTGGCAATGAAATTCTTTATTGATTTTTAAAACTGTAGTGTATTCAATTAAGTATATATTTTCAATTTGGCATTGTCCCTCTAATAAAATAAACTGTAAAAATCGCATTGTATAAGGCTCAAATATCTGCACCTTATATTTACCTTTTTTCATTTCAAGCTTAATTGCATTTGCACAGGCACTTCTCCAAAAATCAACTCGTTTATTTTTTAACACCTCATCAAATAACACATAAATGGTGCAGCCTTTTATACATTCAACATCTATTGTAATAAAGCCAGTTTTGTTAACACCAAAATCAAAGGTTTTATAACTATTTTCAAAAAAATTAACTCTATTTTGTTCACTTAACTCTATTCTTGTTTCATTTTGGCTAATTAGCTCTATTTTTTCCACCTCATCGGTTAAATGAATTTCAAGCTCTTTTTCTTCAAATCCCTTTAAAATATCTCCGATTTCTTTAACCGAACGGTCATTATTAAAAGAATATTTTACAATCCTACCCGTTTTTGCACTGCCTTCATCAATAATTGCTTGGCTAAAGTGCTTATTGTATGCAGGATATGGCAAATTTCTTTCAATTAAAGTCTTTTCCTCAGTTTCAATTAATTCTTCTTTTTTCATATTAACTTTTGTATTTTTTCTCCAAGCATCATAATTTTCACTTAACCTATAACATTCAACAAAAGGTCTTTGAAAACTATACCTTTGAACCTTTTGCACTCTTTCAGTTATTATTCCACAAGAAAACCCTTGACCATTTTCGTTAGTTGAAGCTAAAACGACATCACTCGCCACAATTTCTGCTTGCAAAAAAGAAGGCTGGTCTAAGGTGTAATAGCTATTTACATTATAACCTACAACTTCAATAGCTATTACATTTTCTCCATTATTTAACTTCGTTCCAATATCCCATTCATCTAAACGATAAAAATTATGTGCTGTTCTTGCTGGCCCAAAGCCAATAAATTCACCATTAATAAAAAAGCGATAATTTGTTGATGCTGCTATTTTTAAGCTAACATTCTTAAAATTATCATTATTTATTATAGCTTTAAAACCGCAACAAAGATTTTTTTCATATTCCATTCCCTTTACCCATACTGGCTTAGCTTTTAAAAGTAAATTGTTCATATATTTTTTCTCCCCTCAATCACACTCAACTTAGTTAAGTTTATATTGTTTTCGCACTCGTATTGCATAAAATGTCCAAGAATTGACCAGCCTCCAAATTCACTTAATCCTTGACCTATGCCACTTTCAGAGGTGTAATATTCCCTCTCTCCATTTTTGTCAATTAACTCTTTTGTTTTGTATGCAATAAATTTAGCAATCTCTATATATCCATAGCTATTTAACCCGTGCATTAAGCAGTAATTTGACGGTACCCATACATTTGCCCTCCAATTACAGCCAACATCGTCCTCTAATTTTACCTCGCTGTATCCTTTTTCATCTGCTGATAATGCAGGTAAAATAAATGGACGCCAAAACTCATTTGAGTTTAATAAATGTTTATAAATCATATCCTTAACCTGTTCGGCACTTGCTATTTCAGCCCATATTGGCATAAAACAAGAAATTGATTTTACCTTAATAATTTCACCTGTTTTTGCATTTCTATCGTAAAATATTTTATCGTCTTCGTTCCAAAGCCCTAAAATTGCATTTTTTATAATTTGAGCTTTCTCAATATATTTTTCAAAATCAGAATGTTTGTTTAGGATTTGTGCAATTTTAGATAGTGCAAGGCATTCACGATAAATATATGTATTTAAGTCAACCCCTTCACAGAAATCGTCCTTCCAATGTCCTGCTCTTTCGTGCTGAGTATCCATTCCTGTATGTGCACCACTTCGCCAAAATGAAAGACCATTATTATTTTTAGAGCAATCGTTTAGCCAATAATCTAAATATTTCTTTAACTTTTCATAATAATCTATTGTTAACCAATTAATATTTTTATCATAATTAAAGCATAAAAGGGTTATCTGTGCTAAAAAGGGCTTTATATGTTCAAAAAACTCTTCATTTTCTGAATGCCCATACGAAATTGCACGAGGAATAAATCCATTTTCCTTTTGATTATTTAAAAATATTAGCACTCCATTTTTTATATGGTCCGTTCCCCAACCCATATGCAATTGTGCTATACCCTCAAAATATTGGTCCCAATCATATAATGTTTTATAAGTGTAACCCGAATAATAGTGCAAATTGTATTTTTCGTCATTTAAAACGCACTTTTTCATAATGTTATCTACATTTTTTAATGCTTCATTCATCATCTTACACTTCCTTTTTTATTAGTGAAATAATAGGTTCACTTTTAAGTCCAGAGGGAACTAAGGAATAATCATTTCCTCCTGCAACAAAGCTAAATGGACCATAATTATAAGAATAAAGTGGCACTTGATGAAGAGGTCCAAATGTATTTCTCCGTGTAATAAAAAGTGAAATTTTTAATAAATCCGAGCCTTGCTCAAAATCTGCCTCAAAAGGTGCAAATGATATTTGCTTGCTTTGTTTTGATGTATTAATTGTAGCACATGCCGCATCAAATGACCCCAATTTAATGTTAAATTCATTTTCTTTGCAGAAATTAGGCAAAGAAATATTATATTCAACCTCACCAGAATAAAATGGAAAGCCTTGATTTGTTAAATCGCCAACATCTATTTTTTTTGGTAAATTTATTATTGATTTTTTGTTGCCATCAAGTTTTACCCCAAATTCTCCAAGCAAAAAACAAGTTTCTGGATTAGTTTTGTTATTAAAATCACATATCAAGGAAATTGTATTTTTACCTATGCAAAGCATTTCCTTTTTAATTAAAATCGTTTTATAACATATGTCTATCCATCTACCTAATACCTTTTTTTCTAAATCACAGTCATTAATTTTAATTTTAAAATTTTCAGGTGATTCTAATGCAAACACCAATTCATTAGGTATTTTTTCAATGTAAAATTCAAAAAGCATTTCAAAAGAACCAACATTTTGTCCGTTTTCTTTATTAAATTTCTCGCTAAACCAAGGTTGAATCATTTCGCCACCACGAAGTGGTAAATTAAATTTTTCCCTTGCGTTTATATCAATTTTTAAAATTTCTTCTTCTCCAAACCATTCGCCATTATTAATTCTCCAATTTGCAAAATCCAAAACGCAAATATTTTTATCCTTTATACAGTAATTATATGGACCAAACAGTTTTTGCTCATTTTCTAAAAGCCTTTTATATGCTTTATTTTCTGCAATTTGTATCTTTGTTTCTTCAATTAATAAAAGCAATTCTCCGCCCATTTCAAAGTCTGTAATTATTTCAAAATAATCACTTTCTTTTTTATAATCTATAGCTTTCACTTCGCCATTTAAACAATCAAGCAATTTTATATTTTCATAAGCGATGTTTTTTCTATAAATTTTAATTTTAATATCCTTTTTATAAATTTTCCTATCAATATTTAAGAAAAAATAAATGTCATTACTTTGTTCTTTATATTGCTGAACCCAAATGTTATTTGCCATTTCCCTATTAGCTAAGCTAATTTCTATTTTCTTACCAACGCATCTTATTAAGGTGTTCTCTAAATCCTTCTCATTAAAATCAATTGAATGGGATTTTTTTGCTAATTCCATTGGTCTATTACTAAGTAAAGCATCTTCATATTTTGGAGTTTCCCCTGCAAATATTACATTGCCACCAACTTTAATAAATTCCTCAATAATATTAAGTGTTGATTTTCTAATAGTATCCAAGCCACAAACAAGAATTGTAGTATATTTTGCTTGTCCAAATTGTATCTGTGGTTCTTTTTCATTTTTTACACAAGCTAAACGATAAAGCATATCTTCATCAGCATAATCAAAATCAACACAAATATTATTTAGCATATGAAAAAGCTCTTCATATGTTTTTTCTATTTCAACAATTCGTTTTGATTTTGCTGTTAAAACCTTAGCCCACTCAGGATAAATTTGGCACCAAACGCTCTCAATAGGATTTATAACTAAAAGGTTACACTGCCTTTGCCCATCTGTTACGACACCAATTCTTGCGTAATAATCCTCCACTTGTTTATATTCGTTTTGCCAACCTGCTTGATGCAAAATACTTGCTGGATAATCCCTTTTTGCTTCCCCCTCCATTGTATACCACGAAAGATGGGGGCATCTTAAATTAACACCAAATAATGCCTGCCAATCTCCAACATTTTTATAATCCGAAAAGGTCATTTGCCAACCAGTGCAACCATAAAGCTCTGATAAAACAAACTTTTTTGAAAGTTGATTAGCAACAGATTGAGCTTGCTTTGCCACCCAAAAATTATAATTTTCTTGTGCTAATATATCAATACCCGGATAACCCATATATTCATATGCTCTCATAACGGAGCCAAAACATTGCGTTTGTGACGACAAACTATCCTCGTGCAAAACATGACCAGTTAAAACCATATTATTATCGTTACACCAATCATATATTGGCTTAGCAAAATTTTCAATATATAGCCTTTGTAAAAGCTCAACAAAATGCCATTTTACCTGCGAAATATTTTTGCCATCTACTATTAAAAATAACTCAGGAAGCCTTTCAATCAAGTCATATCCAAAATTATTATAAAACTCCTTAAAAAGCAGTTCTGTATAAGGCACTATATAATTTTCATCACTGTTATGTCCCTCAAAAAACGACATTAATAATCCTCTATTTGGCTCATCAGTAAATATGCCTTTTATTGATTTTCCTAAACGGTTACCACACTTTTCTACATATTTTATGTGTGTGTATTGGAGAAATTTTTCTGTTGCCTCTTTTTGCATAGTATCCACATAAGTAAATCCGTTATAAAAACTCCTGCTCGCCATTTCCTCAACTGTAAAATATATAATGCTTTCGTTTAAATTACAGCTTTTTTCATCTAATCTTATTATATTTGAGGCATTAATTCCATCTAATTTTACACTAAATGCGGCTATTATTTCATTATGCCATACAAAATTTCTCCCTTCTGCTATGTTTAGCCTTAAATATTTTGCCCTATACTTAGGATTTTCAGTTACAAAACCACCTGCAATGCCACTTGGCCATCTGTCCTCATCATAAAGCCATGCTTCAAGCCCAATATTTTCGGCATAATCTGCACATAAATTTATGAGTTCAAACCATTCATCACTTAGATATTCAGTAACAAGACCGGTTCTTGAATGCATAAAAAATCCACCAAATCCCATTTCCTTCATAATGTCAATTTGGCGCAACAATTCATCTTTATCTAATTTCCCATTCCATGCCCAAAATGGCTTTGCACGCCAAATCTCATTTGGGTTTTTAAATGCTTGCAAAAATTCATTAGTCATAACTATTCCCCCAAAATAGTAGGTAGCACTTCAAAAAGACTATTACATTCCTTAAAGCAAAGGGATGAAACACCACTTTTTTTAATATTTCCTCCGTTTATACCTATGGCTGCAATCCCTGCGAGTCTTATAGATATAATTCCAGCAGACGAGTCCTCAATACCAATAATTTTTCCGCTTTCAAATCCCATTCCCAAGCCCACTCGTGCTGTTTCAGAATAAAGCCAAGGATGTGGCTTTGGAGAAAGCTCACCCAGCGTTCCCGCTTGACCTTTTTTAATGGTGCTACCAGCAGTAATTATTGCATCGTAAAATTCTAATGGGTAGCCCATATTTAATGTTTTAAAAGCCGATAATATTTCAGGCCATGCTTTGTTATAAAGACCACTTGTTACTAACCCAATTTTTATTTTTCTGCCTTTTAATTCATATAAAAATTCCTTTAAATTAGGAGCCGGAGTAAAAGCATCTGTTCGCCCTCTACCTTCTAAAATTTCACTCATTTCAAATTCTGTTATATTAAAATAATGTTCTCTTGCTTCTTCTAAACTTTTTTCAGGGCAATATTTGTTTATACAATATAACAAATGCTCTGAAACCGAATGTCCTGAAACAAAAGGCTCATCACTATCCTCTAAACTAAATTTAGAATTGCCCATTAATTTTGCAATGCTTTTTTCTATTATCCACATCCAAAAATTCTCAGAATGAACGCTCGTTCCGTCTAAATCCATTAATACTGCCTTAGCAGGTGCTTCATATTTAGGTTGAGTTAAAGGATAAATTGCAGGATACCCTATTGAAGATTTTACATAACAAAGAGTTTTGTCCTCATATACAATAAACTCAACTTTTCTATCATTTGGAGTTAAAATCCTAATTACTCCATCTTTAGAAACTTTGTAAATCTCACCTTCAGTAATATCTGTTAGCCCTTCCATATTTGAAATATATCCTAATCCTTTTATGTATTCTGACATTTTTATGAGCATTCCTTTCTCTTCGCTTAAGCACAAAACAGTATGGTTACGGTGCAAAAACATTTACAATTTTAAATCTTTATCTATATTATGATTATATTTACTTGATGAGGTTACCATTCTGCAATTACAGGTATTCCTTTATACCTACCTAAATTCTATACTTGATTTAAGTTCTTTTTATTTGTAAAAGCTATTCTCATAAGCAGTGTCAAGCATAGCGACTATATTTTTTGGCGGGACATCTCCCATTATATTATGAACTTGATTAAATACAAATCCACCGCCAACTTTAAAGACATCAGTTAGAGCCTTAACATTTTCCTTTATGTCTTGCACTGTTCCAGTAGTAAGTGTTTTTTGAGTATTACAGCCTCCACCCCAAAAACATATCTTGCTTCCATACTTATCTTTTAATAATTTTGGGTCCATATTTCCAGCAGATACTTGAACAGGGTTCAAAATATCTACTCCGGCATCAATTATATATGGTAATAACGGTTCAATTGAACCACAAGAATGCAAGAATAATTTAATATCACTATTATTGTGAACAGTAGAACATAATTCCTTTAAAAAAGGATAACAAAATTGTTCATACATATCTGGTGAAATCATTGGTGCGGATTGAGTGCCAAGGTCTGAATTAATATCAATTGCCTGTATATATCCGCCCATATGATTTAATATATTATCAAATCTTTTTAAATGAAAAGAATGCATCGCTTTATTTTGTTCCATTACTATATCGGGGTCTGTATACATATCGCAGGCATTATCAATACCTAAAAAATATCCATTAAAGCCCCCCATTAATATTGTAAAATAATCTGTTTCTTTATAAATTCTCTCTGCTTCCTTGCCTAATAAAACAAATTCCTCTTCTTCGTTAACCTCTTTTGTTGAAACCCAATCACCATCAAAAAAATAGCCACCTTCCGGCATACGCATTTTCCTTTCTCCATCGGTAACACGCCAATTCCCATTTTCGTCCATACTTGGATTCATTTTTTCTGATACTATAAACTTATATTCATCTCTAACATTCCAAACTGTCTTATATAACCATTTAGGTCTTAACACCATTGCATCACAATGAAACCTTTCCAATATATCCTCATCAACTCTTGCTAACATTTGAACATTATCACATATCTCAATATTATCAATAGATAAGCCTAAATATTTTCTAAGATTGTAATATGCAAATGCAGAAATTCCAGTAGAAAAATGTGCTCCTAAATCTATAGGATAACGGTCAATTTCCTTATGCTCTATTGCTCTTATAACTCTTTGTCTTGAATTCATTTTTCATTCCCTCTTAATATATATTTTTTAGTCTTTATGCCGTAATGTTTATGTTTGTGAAACAGTTTAGTATATTTTATCATTTTAATTTCATTTGTCAACAATTCGCGAAAAAATTATACTTTAACTTTTTTTAATATATAATATTTAGTGTGTATGGGCAACCTATGGTCGTCCAAAAACCCAGATTTTTTTTATTTCAAAGGACGACCAAAATTTGCCCCTCGTATATAATAGTAAGTGCCAAATAAAGCACAAAACTAACGGATTTAGATTGAAAAATTTTAATAGGAAGGAGGGCGTAGCCCGACTGGATATTAAATTTTTTCGTCGCCGACGGGTCAGCAATGTCATAAAGCTAAGCTCCCATAAATTTACATTGACCGTTTTTTATTAGTAG
>CAZFQD010000091.1:0-9190 GCA_964520885.1 uncultured Oscillospiraceae bacterium
TAATACCATTTCTTTTTCCCCTTGTCAACTGCTTTTTTAAATTATTTTTTAGTTTTTTTCTATTATAAATCAACTAAAAAAGGCCGTTAAAATTCAAAAGTTTTAACGGCCTAACTAACAACAATAATTAATATTCTATTTTTCTTCTATCTTGGGTTGACCAAAAATTTAATTGCCGTTCTTTCTTCTCCATCAATAGTTATATCGGTAAAAGCAGGAGTGCAAACAAGGTCTATTCCTGAAGGAGCTAAAAAGCCCCTCGCAATTGCTATCGCCTTAACGGATTGATTAATTGCACCTGCTCCAATGGCCTGAATTTCCGCACTGCCGTTTTCTCTAACAACTCCAGCTAATGCACCTGCAACTGAATTTGGACTGGATTTTGCTGCAACCTTTAGTGCCTCCATTTTTTATACCCTCCTATCAATATTGTAATAATTTCAACTATTTTTATACATTTGTTGGTTCAATTAAGCCTATATTTCCGTCTTTTCTCTTATAAATAACATTAATATTTTCTCCATCAATATTCTTAAAAACAAAAAAACTATGCCCTAACATATTCATTTGCAAAATTGCTTCTTCAACATCCATTGGCTTAACATAGAATTTTTTGCTTTTAATTATCTCAAAACTCTCCTCGGTATTTCCATTTCCTTTATAATCCTCAAGAATATCGGGATGAACACTATGAAATCTTTTTTCTAATTTTGTTTTGTTCTTTTTTATTTGCCTTAACAACGCATCGATTACCAAATCAACTGCTGTATTTATTTCTTCCGCCATTTGCTCTGAACGGAAGAATACCCCCTTATAGTCAATAGTAACCTCAACCACAAATCGCAAATGCTTGTCCTTTGAGAAAGTAATATGAGCTTCACAACCATTCTTAAAAAACTTTCCCATTTTTTCAAGTTTGTGTTTTGTTCGTTCTTTAACTACATCCTCAACTTCGCATTTCCTACAAGTAAAGATAAACTTCATTTCATCGTCTCCTTCAACATATTATCCCTTTAAGGATATTTTTATAGGTTCATAGGTTGTCCTTACAATATTAATTATATCACTGTTTTATAATAAAATCAACAAATATCTTAAAATATTTGTTGATAATTTGTAAACTTTATTAAAATTTTAAAATTATACTAAATTATTATACTTTTATGCCTTGAAACATGACATCCAATATTTACTGCAACAGGCAAGCCAGCTATATGCGTTGGGAAAACCTCAATATTTACAGCTAATGCTGTAATTGTCCCTCCAAAGCCTGCGGTTCCAATTCCAGTTTTGTTTATTTGTTCTAAGGTTTCTTTTTCCATAACTTTATAAAATTCATTTGTATTGGGCTCATCAATATTCCTAATTAATGCTTTTTTCGAAAGATAAGCACAGTATTCAAAATTTCCTCCAATTCCTACTCCAACGACAATGGGCGGGCAAGGATTTGAGCCTGCTTTATTAACACTATCTACAATAAAAGATATAATATCATCTTTTGTCACACTTGGATTAAACATTTTAATTACACTCATATTTTCGCTTCCCATACCCTTTGGAACAACGGTAATTTTTATTTTATCTCCTTTTACAATATCCGTGTGAATTATAGCGGGTGTATTGTCGTTAGTATTTACTCTTTTTAATGGGTCTTTTACAATCGACTTGCGTAGATAGCCATCTAAATAGCCTTGTCTAACCCCTTGATTTACTGCCTCATTTAAATCGCCTTCAATATGAATATCTTGTCCAATTTCTAAAAACACTACCACCATCCCCGTGTCTTGACAAATTGGCAAGTTTTTCTCTTTTGCAATAATTAAATTTTGGCACACATCTTCCAAAGCACTTTTGCATATCAAAGATGTTTCTTTTTCCAAAGCTTTTGAAAGTGATTTTTCAATATCGTTCGGTAATGAATAATTAGCCTCAATACATAAATTCTTTATTACGTTTGTAATTTCATTAGCTATAATTGTTCTCATATATTCCTCTTCCTAATTCCTAATTATTTAACCTTTTCTCCATTAATAAATACTGCTTCAACTGTGCTAAAAATATCAAAAGGTTCGCCATTAAAAATAACAAGGTCAGCATCTTTTCCAATCTCAATTGACCCTACTCTATTTGAAATACCGCAAATTTCAGCAGGATTAATAGTTATAGCTTTTAATGCCGATAAATAATCCATCCCATTTTTAATACTTAATGCGGCACACAAAGGCAAATATTGAATTGGAGTGTTAGGATGGTCTGTAATAATAGCTGTTTTGATTCCTTTATTATCTAATATTCCAGCTGTTTTAAATGATAGGTTTTTTAATTCTGGTTTTGAACGATCACTTAAAGATGGACCTAAAAGAACTGAAATATTTTTTTCCTTTAAAATATCTGCTACTAATTCACCATCAGTGCAATGCACAACTGATAAATCTAAATTAAATTCCTCGCAAATTCTAATTGCTGTTAATATATCATCCGCCCTATGAGCATGAATGTGCAAAGGTATATCTCCCTTAAATAATGGAATATATGCCTCGTTTTTAATATCAAATTCCGGTTCATCAAAGTCCTCTTCTATTAATGCTTTGTCTACATCTTTTATATACCTTGAGGCTTTAAATAATTGTTCTCTGATTATTCCTGCAATTGCCATTCTTGTAACAGGAGATAGATTTTTTATGTGATAAGAAATTTTGGGATTTTCTCCCAAAGCCGCTTTAATACAAATTGGTGCTTTAATTAACTTATCCTCAACAGTTTTGCCATAGGTTTTAAGTGCAGCAAACTGTCCTCCTATTGGGTTAGAACTCCCAGGACCGGTAACTACCGTTGTAACTCCCGCCTGTAAAGCCTCTGCAAAGCACAAATCGAACGGATTGATTGCATCTATTGCTCGCAAATGTGGTGTTGCAGGGTCAGTATCTTCGTTGCCATCATCGCCTTCAAAGCCTAAACTATCCTCCCACATTCCAATATGACAATGTCCCTCAACAAAACCGGGAGTTAAAGTTTTGCCATTAGCATCAAAAACTTGCTCATTTGAAGTTTTAAATACCTGCATATCCCCAATTGAAAATATTTTACCATTCTTAATTTCAATAAAGCCATTTTCAATAATTCCTTGCTTATCACAAGTGTAAATTTTAGCATTTATAATAGTCATAGTAATATCCTTTCAAAGCAAATTAAATTATTAGCTACCGTTTTATTTGTTCATACCCAAATATTTCTGCCGAAATAAAATCATACATTTCTTTAGCCATATTATATATTTTTTCAAGTCTTAAATCTTCTAAACCTATTGGTGTATCTGTTGGATAACGAGTTTCAATATAAAACCTATTTAAAGAATAACTTTCGTCTAACCATTCGTTGAATTTTTTATCAATTTTTGTTGCTTGGCGACACAAGAAGGTTAAATTATGCCCATCAAAGTGCTTTTTTGTTTTAAGCAACAAATATCCTTTGAGTGCCTTTTCAATAGCCTGTTGACAATGAAAAGCAGAAATTTCATTAGGACCATTATTGTCTTTTAAGATTTTTGCGGCTTTAATATCATCATTAGACTTCTTTAACCAGTCAAAAAAATGTCTGCTATCAGTGATATGCTCATCTCTTCTCATAAATAATCGTTCCCTTCTTATTTATGAAATTTGCATAACTACCCTCATCATTCAAACACTCTCGCCATTCATCATTTGTGTAAATAATTATATTAAAAGGAATTGAGGCTTCAATATTTGAATATATCATTTTTTCAGCCATAAGTTTTTCCTCTACATCCACTACTATGCAAAGGTCAAAACTTTTTATTTTTTCGCTTGATACATTAACTTTTTTTCCATAAAGAACGACAAGTGAAGGGTATAATAGTTCCTTTATTTCTTGACATACTCGTTTCATCTCTTGCATAGCTAACATATAAATCAACCTCGCTTTTCTATTAATTATTATTATATCAAATTTATTTGTGAAATGCAAAAAAAAATCAAAAGACAATGCTTTTGAATTGAAATTCAAGTATAAGTAATTACAAGGTTTTCCACAGATTTGCTATTGTTTACAAGGTAATTGTGGAAAACCTTGCAATTAGTATGTTTTAATAGTGCTATTTTAAAAAAATGGGGAAACTTAAATTAAAAATTAGTATGTATTTATTTAACCGCCATTTCATCATAAAAAATAATGCAGTTTTTCCCGTTAGCTTTTGCCTCATATAAAGCAATATCGGCATATCTTAATAAATCATTAGTATTACTTACATTTTCAGATAAATGGGAAATTCCAATGCTAATAGATGCAAAAACGCCTTGAGTTATTTTTGAAATTTCATCGGAATTTTTAATTTTTTTTCTAAACTCCTCAGCTAAAGAATAAACAAATCTTTTATCTTGATTGCAAATAATAATAGCAAATTCTTCTCCACCGTAACGAAAAACATTGCCATAAAAATCAAAAACATCGCTTAAAATACTTGCCGTTAGCTTTAAAACCTTATCGCCAACACTATGTCCACAAGTATCATTTATTTTTTTAAAATTGTCCAAATCGCAAAATATAAGGAACATATCATTGCTTTTAAAATTCTCTCGCATTTTTATAAATTCACAAAAACCACGATAATTAGAAACACCTGTTAATTCGTCAGTAAGAGTTTTTATATTTAAAATTGCATTTTCCTTTTTGTGACATTCTATTTTTTCCAAAGTGGAATTATATGAACTATAAAAATTTTTAATTGCTTTTGGGCATAAAAAATTATAAGAAATTGGCACAATTTCTCCATTTAAATTCATCTTTTTAATTTGAGCATTAATTGTTTTTATTGGAATAATCCAAAACAAATAAAATAAAGCAATTATTAGTAAAGATAATATAATGATGTTATTTACTATTAAAATATTTTTGTCCAAAAAAATTATTTTACTAAAAAACAAAATATTTATTATTCCATCAAATATTAATAAAAATAAAAAAATACAAAATAAAACATTTTTTAATAAAGGGAGGGGGGTTTTTGGAGAAAAAAATGCATTAACTTTAGAAATGTTTTCTATTTTTCTAACCTCTTGCTCCTTTATAAAATTAATCAAGTAAACCCACCCCTTTCAAATATTGTATATATATTACCATATTATTACAATATTGTCAATATATAAAAAGGGGTTATTTTTACATTTTATTATAAATTATTCAAACCTTAGAGCCTCAACAGGTTCTAATTTACTTGCCTTATTTGCTGGATAAATGCCAAATATAAGTCCTATCGTAATTGAGAAAATTATTGAAAGAGTAACTGAATTAAGCCCTACTGGAACAGGAAAGCCTGCAAATCTTTCAATAATCTGCGTTACAACAACACTAAGCCCCAAGCCAATTAGCCCACCCATAACAGTAATTATAATGGCTTCTATTAAAAATTGCATTAAAATATTTGCTCTTTTTGCTCCCAAAGCCTTTCTAATTCCTATTTCCTTTGTTCGCTCACGAACTGTAACTAACATAATATTCATAATACCAATACCGCCAACAACTAAGGAAATCCCTGCAATACAGGCAAGCAAGGTAGTTAATAGTCCCATAATTTGATTTAACATATCCAGCATTTGAGATTGGCTAAAAACCATAAATAAGTCCTTTGAAGGCATTTTTTTATCAAGATAATCTTCAATTTTTTCTTTTGTTATATTGGCTGTATCCTCGCTTTGAGAGGCTACATATAATATTTTTTGCCTTTGGCTCGAGAAAATAGAATTAGCAAAATCATATGGAATATAAACCATTAAATCTAAATCGCCATTAAAACTCATTCCCCGCTCTACTAAAACTCCCACAACCTTAAAGGGTATACCCTTAATACTAAGTGTTTTACCAATAGGGTCTTGATTTGGGAACATTTTTTCTGCAACCTTTTTGCCAATTGTAGTTACCGCTACTTTATTTTCAACATCACTTTGGGTAAAAAACCTTCCGCTTGAATATTCAAGAGAAGAAATAAAACTAAAGTATTGGTTAACCCCATTTACAGAAATATAAACATCATTTCCATCAATACTATAACTTACATTTCCCGTAGCAATAGGACTATATGCTAAAAACTTTGCTTTGTCCTTTAATGTATCAAGCCAAATTTTTGGCAAATAATTTTCACTATCAGCAACTCTAACCATTATTAAATTAGAGCCTAAACCTCTTATTTGCCTAGCCGCTTCGTCCTTAGTGCTTTGACCTAACGAAAGCAAAATTATAACTGACGCTACTCCAATAATAACTCCAAGCATAGTTAATAAAGCCCTAACCTTGTGAGTAAAAACTGAATGGAACGCTATTGAAAAGTATTCTTTAAGCATATTATCTCCTTTATAAGTGGAAAGTGGAAAGTGGAAAGTGGAAATGCATTGTATTTTACAAAAAATAATAAAGAAAATGGCAAATCCTCCGTCGCCTTTGGCGACACCTCCTTTGAAAAAGGAGGCTTAAATAAATTCCTCACTCCTAATTTCTCATTTCTAATTAGTAATGAGATTGCTTCGTTTTATTCGCAATGACAGTTTAATTGTCAATTATTTTGTCGCTATCTATCTTCCCATCCCTAATGGTTATAATTCTATTTGCGTGATTGGCTACATCAAGTTCGTGAGTAATAACAATTACAGTTTTGCCACTTTCATTTAGTTGTTTCAATATCTTCATTATTTCAGCACCGCTTACAGTGTCTAATGCTCCTGTCGGCTCATCTGCTAATATTATTGAAGGATTATTTGAAAGAGCTCTTGCTATTGAAACTCTTTGCTGTTGACCACCGCTAAGTTCTGTTGGTCTGTGCTTGATTCTATCAGCTAAGCCAACTAATGAAAGCATTTTAGTGGCAATTTCTTTTCTCTTTGAGGCCGAATATTTAGAATATATTAACGGCAATTCAACATTTTCAAGTGCAGACAAATGAGGCAATAAATTAAATTGTTGAAAAACAAATCCAATTTCTTTATTACGAATAGTGGCTAATTGGTTATCTTTATAATTCCTAACTAAAATATCGTTTAAAATGTATTCGCCCTCACTTGCAACATCTAAACAGCCGATAATATTCATTAAAGTAGATTTGCCGGAGCCGGAAGGACCAATTATTGCGGTAAATTCCCCTTTTTCAATTGAAATATCAATGCCATTTAAAGCACTAACAACTGTTTGCCCCATTTTATAGTGCTTTTTTATGCCCTTTAATTCTATCATTAATGCCCACTTCCTTGTCTAAAAAAGGATGGGAATTTTGTAGCATCATTTTGAGGAATTAATATTTCTAAATTATCTTGTCCACCACTTATTAGTTCAACAAAATCAGTATCGGATATGCCTAATTCCACGTCAACATAATAGTCTTTTTGTGGCTTTGTTGAGTTATTTAGCCATTCACTTTTTAAAATGTATCGCAAGTTTCCATCTTCAATAATTGCCTCAGTAGGCACTTTATAAACACCATTTTTGTTTTCTATATTAATTTTTGCACTACCTGTCATACCTAAATAAATATCATCAGTAATTCCCTCAAATGTAACTGTAACAGTATAAAGAGTAAAATCCTTATCGGTATTACCAGCATAACTAATTCTTGCAACCTTGCCTGTATATTCTTTGTTTAATGCTTCAATGAAAACCACAGCAGTTTGGTCAACTTTTATTTTATATATCTCTTTTTCAGTAATTTGAATGTCTATTTGAAGATTTTCTCTGCCACTTATTTCAAAAGCCGAAGTTGCAGATTTTCCTAAGATAGCAGATGCTGACGATGGTATTGCAGTTATTACACCATCGTAATCACTTGTTAAATCAACCTTTGCCCCTTTTAAATCAGTATACTTTGCTAACAAATCGCCTTTATTAACTATATCTCCAACCTTAACATTTATCTCATTTAAATTTCCGGATGGAATAACTGTTTTTACATCACTTGAAACAATTTTTCCACTACCAATAGTAACTAAACTTAAATCTCCCTTAGTAATAGTATACTTTTCAATACTATTTAAAGCAAGCTTTGCTTGATTTTGTATATACCTACTACCAATAAATAGCCCTACGACTATAACAACAATAATAATTAAAATTATGATTAATGCCTTAATAAATCTTTTCATATGGTCTCCTTTTATTTCTAATATTTTACATTATTATAATACCACTGTTAGATAATACTGTCAATTGATATATGTGTATTAATTGAAAACCTTTTATTAATAAATTGTAAACAAAAAATCACCTATAAAAAAAGGTGCTAAATAAAAAAAGTAAAAATTGGAATAAAAATTGTAATAATTGCAAATAATTTAAATAAACTATATTGAAAGCGAGTTGCAACTATGAAATTAGATATCTTTTCCTTTCACAATAAAGAAATAAATAAAACTCAAGAAATGAAAAACGACATTTTGGAACTAAAAAATCAAATTAAACTTGCAAGAAATCGTTTTGAAAATGAAACCGATAGCAATTTGGTGGACTCTTGTATTTATGAAATAAATGCTCTGCAAGCAAAATTAGGATATTTAATTAAGCAGTCAAAGGAAGTTGTTTAATTAATTGACAATTAAAAATTGAAAGGAATGAATTTTTATGAATTCACCGTATTTTATTGTGCCGATAGTGGTATTTACCTTAATGTTTGTAATTTGGATAATAAGAAAAGGTAAATGTTTACTTAAAAGCGGAATTTTTGGAATTGTGAGTTTATCGGCTATAAACTTAGCCTCGTTTTTTACAGGAATTGCAGTTGGAGTAAATTACTTAACTGTGTGTTGTGCTATTGTATTTGGCCTTCCGGGTGTGGCAATGATGTTGTTGCTTAAATTGTTATAATATATACATTATTAAATATTACAATATATAGCTAAATTTGTTGTCAATGCAACAAGCGAAATTATTGACGAAGTCAATAGCGAAATTAAATTCGCCTTTAGCTGTCTGCAGACAATTTAGCGTGCGAAACACATTTAGCTTTGCGGAGCAAAATTTAGCTCGCCGAAGGCGAATTTAGCTTAAAAAAGCAGTCAAAAGACTGCTTTTTTCTGTCTAATGCCTCGCTAATTGATACAATTTACACTTTTTATGGCGGATTTTCAGGAGCGGTGCATTTTGAAAAAGAGCGATGCATTTTATAAGTAATCGTTAAATTGTATTAAAAATCAACACT
>CAZFQD010000092.1:0-9050 GCA_964520885.1 uncultured Oscillospiraceae bacterium
TAGAAAGTGATTATAACACAGATGCTTGGCCATCCTATAATACATCTCCTATGATAGTTATGACAAATCATTGGACGGTAACTTCACCGAATACTAAAAACATATTGCGTGTATCAGGTACACAAATGTTCCGTTACACAGTGATGCAGTTCGGTGCATCATTCAATGGACCATCAGTATTATGGTCAAATTCTCCTTATGTTACCGGTGATTGGCAGTTAAATGTTCTTGAACAGTTTTCTGTAGTAAAAAATCTTATGAACCCAATTAAGGAATCTCTTGATGGGACATATCCAAGCACCTCGTATTTTACACCACAAGGGAAAACTATTCAGAATATAGTAAACGGATTTATTGCTACTCGTAAGCCGGATAATACCGCAGAATATATTCATGTTTTAAGAGCACCTTTAAGCAAAACATTACAGATTGGACTTCCGGCTGATGGCAAAGTATTTGCAACCGGTTCACAAGCGGGTACGATATTGCCTAATGGTGAAAAGGCAACAGTAAATCAAGCCGGTGGATTTTATATGGTAACTTTACCTTCAAATGTTAATTGGAATCTACTTGATACAGTTATAAAGCTAACAGTTGTAAATCCGCCAAAGGAAAATATCGCACTTTTCAAACCTGTATATTTCTCAACTTCAAGTGAAGCAAGAACTACTCAAAATAACACTTTCATACATATGGGTTTAACAGATGGATACTATTATACTGGAAATAAAGCGTGGAGTTCCACTGTCGCTATGAGTACAAGTAATCCGCAATGGGTAACTGTAGATTTATTAAAAAATTATGCAATAAACAAAGTAACCTTAGCTTCTTATGGAGATGGGTTTCCACAAGACTTTACAATAGAAACTTCGGCAGATAACAAGAACTGGATAAAAGTTGTAACAAAAACTAATGAAACAATGCCAAGTAGTAAGGCTGATTATTCATTCACTGCACGGAATGCTCGTTATGTGCGTATAACCGGCACTAAGGGGAACACTGCCAATGGTTTTTTTAGGTTGCAAGAACTTGAAGTATATCAATAAGCCATAAATATATTAATAGGAGGCGAAATGAATGAAAACTTATATTAAGAGAATTTTGATAGCAATTAAAAATATATTAAATAACATCCAAAATAATCATAAAAGATTGCTTGCAATTTCATTGTGTGTATGTTTAATAATGCCATTAGCTTTATTGACCTTAACAGCTAATGGGGCAAGCAACTCAATAGCTGAGAAAATATTAGATTTTGAAACTCAAGACCAGCTTCTTGGAATGTGGGCAAATGAAGCATTACCAGTTGTTAGCAATCCAACTCTCTCTTTTGAAACTACTAATCCATTAAATGGAGCTGCCTCTCAAAAGATTGAAATTCCAACCGGTTTTACAGGAGGTTGGATAGGAGTTAAAACACCTTCACCGGTTGGTGGAACAATGGGTGAATTTGGAGGTATAGTATTTAGAATTAAGATTTCAAACACACCGGATAAAACTTACAGAATGTCCTTTAGACCGTTTTTTGGGGAAAATGGCAATTGGATGGATTCAACAGGTGTATTAGCTACGGATGTATCTGGTCAAATAATAAGTGGTGCTGGTGCAAAATTTGGGGATATGTTTTATGTTCCAGCGAATTTTGACGGATACATATTTTGTCCAAAACCTGCAACCTTTGATATGACAACAAAAATTAATATGAATATGTGGTTTTCAACTGGTGATGCACCTTCGAACAATGGGTGGTCGGGGGCTACGGTGATAATGGATGATTTCTATTACTACAGCTCTACTGAAACTAAATCTGATATTATCGGAACAATTACGGATAAGGCATTACCACCACCACCACCACCTCAAGAGTTATTATTATCTTCTACAGCAAGCAATAATGACACGCAAAATTGGGAACTGAAAAGTGTTGAAAATAATGGCTCTTGGTTTTATATCAAAAATGTTGCATCGGGACTATATCTTACTTGTGCCTCGTCAAGTGAGTACCGTTTAAATGTGTTTTCATCTACATCTGACCAGTATTGGAGTACTAATGAGCTTGGATTTAATAGGAGCTTAGTGGCTTTTAATAATCAAAAGGCAGGACTTTCATCATTAGATGGAAAGCTAACAACAAGTATAACATTCCCTCGTTTAACTTTTACGGGCGAGTTAAGCAGTTTGCTTTTAGCAAATGAAACAACCTATATAATAGACCCCGAGGGGCCTCCTATGTTTTATTCTGGCACAGTGGTGTTCCCGGAATCTGAAACAAATTTTTATTTAACTTCTGGACCTAAGGTTATACCAGGTACAAATCCAGAGTTGCATTTATCTAAAACAGCAAGCAATAGTTCTACTCAAAGTTGGCAACTAAAAGGTGTTGAAGAAAATGGTTCTTGGTTCTTTATGAAAAATATTTCTTCAGGACTTTATCTTACTTATAGTTCAGGCACATATAGTTTAAGTGCATATACTGGTGAAACTGAACAGTTTTGGAGTGTTGATAAGCTTGGGATTAGCAAGAGTTTAGTTACATTTAGTAATCAAACGGTTGGGCTTTCATCCTTAGCCGGAAAGTTAACAACAAGTGCATTATTTCCTGCAATAACTTTTGCAAGTGAGCTAAACAATTTAACTTTAGCAACTCCAACAACTTATATTATTAACCCAAGTGGTTCAGAATTATATACGGGAACAGTTGTGTTTTCCGAATCAGGGGTAAATTACTATTTAACCTATGGAATAGTTCCCGTTACTCCGGTTAACAATACAACAGCGATAATACCGATTTTTGATTTTGAAAGCACTGAGCCATTTACAACTACGGCAACTTCCAATTCTATGCTTAGTGTTGCAACAAATAAATCGAGTATGACAATAGGGGATAATTCTTTAAGTATTGGTTATGCACCATTATTTATTCAAGAAGCGATTAAAGCTGATGTTGCAATTTCAAGCAATGAGTACACAGGTATTATATTTAGACTAAAGATGGATGTAATTAATGGAGCTAAAATGAAGCTTATTTTGGAGCAAGGTGGGCAGACTATATATTTAGGCAGAAATGTTAAATTTATAAGTTATTTAGGCGACTTAGCAAACGCTACACCTTCGTACGATGATACTCAACAAGTTGTATTTACACCTATGTTTTTTGATGGATTTGTATTCTTTCCATTAAGTGGGAAATTTACGGGCAGTGGAAATGTTGATGCAACGCTACCATTTTCTTTAAAAATTGAGTTCTCTAATACTAATACAAGAGCCGCATTCAATGGTTCGGAAACTTGTATTGATAATATTGGTTATTACAACAATACAGATTATATTAAGTTAATGAATTTGTTAGACCCAAATAGAGAAAAAAAGATTTCAGGGGATACCGGTTCAGGAGGTTCAGATCCGGGAACACCATCAATTGGTGATGATAGCAACAGTACACCATCAACTATAGTAACTACTTCAAATACAGTGTCTTTAGTGGATTTTGAAAATGGAGCTCAACCAATTAAGTCTCAAGATAAGACTCAAGAAAATGGTAAAGATGTGTATAGGATAATCGCACAGAAGATTACGGATAAACCTTTAATTGGTTCTGCGAGCTTAAAGTTAGTAGGTCAAGAAAATCTTTCTCCGTGGGCACATATTGATACGATAATGCCCGGTGTTGAGGGCAGTTATGATGGTCTTTTCATAAGAATAAAAACAAATGCAAGTTATGGTGCAATTTTAAGATCTATGTTCTTTCAGGATAGCACACAAATTGGTATTGGTAAAACTCCAATATGCTTAGATAAGTATGGTAATGATATAACTATTGAGAATCCTGAGGATAAAAGTTGGCAAGGTGTTAAATTGCCTTCAAATTTTGATGGGTTTGTGTTTATGCCATTTTCAGGACAATATGCCGACCCTGCAACAGGAAAAACAATCGATGCTACCAGAGAATTTACTTTTTGGTATCTGTTTGCAGAAAATTTTACAGATGAGGCTACATGGATTGGGACAGAAACATTTATAGATAACACAGGTTTTTATAAGGGCAATGATTTTAAGCAGATTATAATGGAAATTGACCCAAGCACTGATTTTAATGGTTCTGGTGGGCCAACACCAGGTGCTGATAGTGGTACCATTACAGATGAAACCCCTTATATTAATGAGCAATATGGAATTGAGTTAACAGGCTTTTCGGATGGAGTTTTGCCAAATAAAACCCAGCTTCTTTTAACAAAACTTGATAACTCCAAAATTAAAACAGCTTACAATGAGTTTATAGCGGTTCATAATGCAAGAAATGATGAAATAGTAGGAACATATGACTTGTTTATTGCAAATGGTGCAAATAAACTTATGGACCCAAGAGGACTTGTTTCAGTTACATTTACTGTTCCCGATAACTATATAGCCGAGAATTTAGGCATTTGTTTCTATGATGCTAATGATGGGAAACTTAAATATTTCAAAACGCAAGAAACAACAGATTATAATGATAATCCAGCAGTTAAATGTTATTCAAAGGTAATGGGAACATTTGCTTTAATTAATGTTGGTGCAAAAGTTTCAGACTTAAAAGAAGAAACAAATGAAACATCATCCAATAATGCAAATAGCGATGTATCAAGTAGCCCGGTAACAGAAGAGCCTGATACAACAGCAACGGATATATTAACAAATGATATTATTGATCGTGCTATAAAAGCCACAACAGGTAATACTGTAATAATATCTGTTAAAGAGCTTGGTGTATTAACAACTGAAATGCAACAAAAGCTGTTGGATGCTAATAAAGCACTTATTGTCAAATTAAAGGATGAAAATGGAGATATACAGCTTGCATGGCAGTTTGATATTTTCACAAAAACTGTTGATAATATTGACCTATCGTTAAACGAAATATCTCCAAATAAGACAAAGATAGAAAAATTAGCAAATGGAGCGATAATTCAGATAATTTCTTTTAAGTATCAAGGTGATTTACCTAACAATGTTAAGATTGTAATAAAAAATATTGTAGGGTTTATAAAAGGTTCGCTTTTAGTATTAAAAGGATATAACACAAATACAGATTCATTAGATTTAATTGATAAAAATCCTGTTTTATCAGCTGATGGTAAATATTTGCAATTAGAAATTAATAAGTGTATGGATTATGCAATAATAAATGAAGCAAAAAATGCAGTTGAACCACCAAAAGATACACCTAATAATTCATTAATTATTATCCTAATTATAGCACTGATATTGATAGTGACAGCTATAGTTATAGCAGTTGTACTTGTAATATTAAAAAAGAAAGTACAAAAATAAAATGAAAGAGGGATTATTATGAAAAAAAGTAAAATCAGAATTTTAGCATTTCTTTTTATTATTGCATTAATTGCAAGTTTGTTATCTTGTGGTTCAAATACTCCGAATAATTCTAAAGTTGCAAGCAATAGTACTAATAGCGGAGAGTTTGGCAATGATATTTTTGGAGACGATACAGGCTTAGGTTCTGATGGCGAGCCAATAGCATCAGATGGAACAAACACAACAAATAGCGATGGCAAAACAACATCAAATATAGTTATTGAAACTCCTACAATTGCAAATACAAATAATGTTAATTTAAACGGTAGAATAATAAAAATTGCTTATACCGATTGGTTGGGAGATAAATCATTTCAAACGGAAACGGGTAAATATCTACTAAAAAGAATTAACGATATTCAAAAGGTTTATAATTGCAATATTCAAGTATCAGGTATTGTTGACTATAATGAAGTATGGGCTTCAATTGCTTCCGGGTCTCCGGGTTTTGATATTTTTGATGGTGGCGGTCCACACTTTATTGCAACATATATGAAAGGGAAAATGCTGCAACCATTAGATGGGTTAGGTATTGATTTTAATGATGCTAAATACGATAAGCTCGTTACAGATGCTTTAACTTTTGGTGGAAAACACTATGGCCTTCAGAGACTACTTCAGGGTCAGGAAAAGATAGGGACTCAATGGGTAATGCTTTACAATAAGAAGCTTTTAAAAAATAGTGGCATTAATGATGATTTATATGCAATCCAAAAAAATGGCAATTGGACTTGGGATAAGTTTGAGGAATATGCAATAAAGATTACCAAAGACACAAATAATGATGGTAAGCCTGATATATGGGGCATTGCTGATAATCAATTTCAGTTGTATTCTGCTTTGGTTTTATCAAATAATGACGATTGGATTTCTTATATTAATGGTGAATATAAATTCACAGCAGGTAATGCAAATGCAATGCAGGCATTAACATTTTATCAAAAGCTTTCAGTAACAGATAAAATTCTTAAAGTAACAAATGATAGTGAAACTTTTACTGATATAAAAGATTTTAGAAATGGTAAAATTGGATTTATAGTTGACTTTGTAAATAGGTTATGGACTCCATCCTACTATCAAGGGATGTCTGATGACTATGGAATTCTGTATATGCCTAAGGGACCAAAAGCAACCGACTATGTGGCACCTAATCCATGGTTTGGATATCTCAGTATACCAGTTGGCGTTAAAAACATAGGTGAAGTTGCAGTTGTAATGGATGCACTTTTAAATCCATTAATTTCGGCAAACTCAGAAGGAACTGCTTTTAAATTGCAATGTGAATCTCTTGCAAGAGACCAAGGCTCTTTAGATGTATTATTGTCATTACAAAGTAAGAAAAAAATAACCAAAGTGCACTTTGTAGGGCAGTTTTTGGAATGGGGCTTATGGTACACCGAATTACAAAAAGTTTTAAATGGTAGCCTAAGTCCCGCAAGTGCAGTATCTGCAAACGAACAAGCGTACAATCAAAAAATTAAAGATTGGTTTACAGGAACAAAATAAAAAGTACTATTGATATAAGATAATGGGGGAATTGATTTGAAAGGGAAAATTTTATATTGCATAGTTTTAAATATTCTAATTTGTTTTCAATTAATTTCTCCTGTTATTGCACAAGAACCCGCTTATCAGAATTATACATATTCATATGAAAAAATTCCCTTTGCAGAATCACAAGCATATATACCAACTGACATAATATCTGGTATATCCTTGGGGGTTGGTGCATTTAATACACCAAAAGATGTTTTTGTTGCCAAAGATGGCAAGGTATATATAGTGGATTCAGGAAATAATAGAATCGTTATATTAAATAAAGACCTAAAATTAACAGGAATCTTATCAGAATTTATTAATAATGGGAAAAAAGATACATTCAAAAATCCAAATGGTATTTTTTTAACAGACTATAATTTGATGTATATTGCAGATACCGACAATGGACGAATTATTGTTTTAGATGAAAATTATAATTTCATTACTGAATATGGCAAACCAAAAACAAATTTAGTTACTAAGGATTTTCCTTATAAACCAGTAAAAATTGCTGTTGATTCTGCTTTAAGGATATTTGTTGTTTCACTTAATGTAGACAAGGGACTTATTGAACTTGATAAAGATGGTAATTTTGAAACATTTTATGGTGCGATACCTGTTAATCCTAATATAGGTATGCTATTTTGGAGAGCGATTGCTACAAACGAACAAAAAAGCAGAATGACCCTTGAATTGCCTACTGAATACAGTAGTGTTGATATTGATGAAACTAATTTTGTATATGGTGTGGTTAGTGTTACCGGTGCAAATAGCACTTTTAATCCTAATAATTTGATAAAGAGACTTAATCCTTTTGGAAATGATGTGCTAAAGAGAAACGGTTTTTTTCCTCCATCTGGTGATGTACTCTTTGATTATGTAAAAGGTGTTCCCCAAAATTCAAAATTTTCAGATGTTTGTGTCAGACCTTATGGAATTTATTCTACTTTGGATTCCAAAAGAGGAAGAGTTTTTACTTATGATGAAAATGGGAATCTTTTATGTGTTTTTGGGAGATACGGCGAGCAAATGGGTGATTTTGGTAATTCTGTTGCTTTTGATATAGTGAATGATACCAATTATCTTGTAGTTGATGCAAAATATAATCACATAGTTATTTTTAAACCGACAGAATATATGAATCTCATTTTAAATGCCACAAGATTGCAATATGAGAGAAAATATTCCCTATCAGAACAAATGTGGAGTCAAGTTTTAAAATATTCATCCAAATCTGATTTAGCTTATGATGGAATGGGTAGGGTTCTTTTAAGACAAGGAAAAAACAAAAAAGCAATGAAATACTTTGAGTTAGCAAACGATAGACAATTACATTCAAAGGCATACGGAGCATATAGAGATGAACTTATTGGAAAATACTTTAACATTTTTTTAGTTGCTGTAATTTTATTATGGATTTTGTTATCCATTTTGATACCTGCATATAAAAAACGCAAAAGAAGGGATATGCAGAAATGATAGATTTAATAAAGAAACTCAAGTATTCTTTGCATGTAATATTCCATCCTTTTGATGGATTTTGGGACATTAAATTTGAAAAAAGAGCTAACACTCTATCGGCTATTTCAATTTTAGCTATACTTGTGCTTGTTTTTATGCTACAACAACAACTTACTGGGTTTGATTTTAATTTGGATTTTAGAAATCAAGTAAATATTTTAACTAAGATTGGATTAGTTTTAATTCCGTATTTCCTCTGGTGCATTTCAAATTGGTGTATAGTATCATTGGTTGATGGTCAAGGTTCTTTTAAAGACATTTTTATTACAACAGCTTACGCATTAGTTCCTTTAATTATTACAAGTATTATTATGATTATAATGAGTAATTTTATTACTCTACAAGAGGGGTATTTTTATTATTTAGTAGGTAGTATAGGTTATTTATGGTCGGGCTTTTTGATATTTTGCGGTTTTTTAACTATACATCAGTTTTCAGGATTAAAAACAATTGTAACAATATTATTGGCGATTGTTGGAATGTTTATAATATCATTTCTAAGTATATTATTTTTTGCACTTGTGCAACAAATGATTAATTTCTTAATCCTCTTTTTCAGGGAAATTTCATTAAGAATTTTATGAGATAGTGTAAAAACTTTTATGAAAACTTCTGAAACAAACCCTTGACAGCCAAAA
>CAZFQD010000093.1:0-8970 GCA_964520885.1 uncultured Oscillospiraceae bacterium
AAAACTGAAACATCTCTATCCAGATGTCAAGTTTTAAATGTTACGAGGTACTACATTATTTTTTTAATAGATGAGATAAAAAATCCATCCCATTCTTCACTTGGCAAAATTGTAAAGTAACCAAAATCTTTTATTGCATTAATTTTTTTAGGTATAAATTCCGAAATATCATTAAAAACAAAATTCCCATTTTCTTTTATAAAACTGTTAATAATATCTTCATTCTCTTTTGGATTTAAGGTGCAAGTTGAATAAACTAGTGTTCCACCAATTTTCAAGTGTATCGACGCATTTTCAAGTAATTTTCTTTGTAATGACGGCAATTCATCAATAGAATTTTCCTGTTTTAACATAATATCGGGTTTGTTATTTATTACACCCAAACCGCTACAAGGGACATCACACAAAATTTTATCAAATAAATTCTTAGGGAAACCCATTGGTTTAGAAGCATCCATTTCCTTTGCTGTAATATTACTTAGTCCTAATCTAAAAGCTCCATTTTTCACAAGTTTTACTCTATGTTTATGTAAATCTAAGGCACAAATATTTCCCGTATTTTTCATTAACTGCGAAATTGTAAAGGTTTTGCCACCGGGAGCACTGCAAATATCAAGAATGCTTTCATTTTCTTTTGGATTTAGAACAAAGCAACATAATTGGCAAGAACAATTTTGAATATGAAACAACCCTAACTTATAAGCATTTAAATTTTCAATATTACAATTAAACTTAATGCTTGCACTATTTTCCAATAAACTGTTTTTGTTTATTTCTATTTCTTCTTCATTTAATAAACATTTTAAAGAAATAAAATCGGTTTTATTAGTGTTAATTCTAATAGATGATTGGTTGCTAATTTGATTAGTAGATATTATTTTTTCGCAAATTATTTCTCCATAAGCATTAATAAATAGATTAACAATCCACAATGGAACTGAATATTTTAAACTTAAATATTTTATTTCATCGGTTTCTCTTATAGGTAAAATATCTTTTTCTTTTTCTCTTGAAATAGTTCTTAAAACTCCATTTACAAAACCACTCAAATTATTCCCAATGAATTTTTTTGTTATGATAACACTCTCATTACAAACAGCACTATCCGGAACTCTATCCAAAAAAAGAATTTGGTATATTCCTAATCTTAAGATGTTTTTTATTATGCTGGACATCTTTGAAATTTTGATTTTAGAATATACTTTTATATAATAATCTATTATTACAAATTTTTCAAGTGTTCCATTTACTAACTGAGTTAAAAAAGCCCTATCAACATCTGAAAAGGAATTTTTTTTAAGCTCATTATTAAGTTCTAAATTAGAATAAGCACTATCCTTTTCGCATTTAATAATTATTCTAAGGGCAATTTCTCTTACAGTTGAAGGCATATTTAGCTACTTCTCCTTCCACTAAATCTAAGAATATAATAAAGTAAATTTAATAGAGCAACAGCTAAAGCAGCTACATAAGTCATAGCGGCTGCATTTAGAACTTTCTTGGTTCCTATTAACTCATTTTCATCTAAAATATTCATATTTCCCAAAGTTTCAACAGCTCTTGTTGATGCATTAAATTCAACAGGCAAAGTTATTAGCTGAAATAAAACAGCTAAACTAAATGCAAAAATCCCCAATAAAACCAAACCATAAATATTAAATAAAAATCCTAATATTATTAAAAATGGTGCTAAATTTGAACCAATATTAGTAATTGGAATAATTGAATTTCTAAAATTTAATGGTGCATAATGAGTTGAGTGCTGAATTGCATGTCCTGCTTCGTGAGCCGCTACTCCTATTGATGCAACCGAAGCACTATCATAAACTACACTTGAAAGCCTTATTACTCTTTTTTTAGGGTCATAATGGTCAGATAATTTACCTTCAATTCTTTCAATAGGAATATCATTTAAACCATTGTTATCTAAAATTAGCCTTGCAACATGTTGCCCTGAAATATTTCTGCTTGACATTTTTTTAGAATACTTAGAAAAAGTGGTTTTAACATTAATTTGAGCTGAAAAAGCAATAATTGCACCGATTATCATAACAATGATATATGCTGGGTCTAAATAAAACATAATTAAAACCTCCTATTAATACTATTCAAATCTACTACCAATTAATTTAATATGCCCTCTGAAATAGTCAGTAGTCTTCATTTTTTAAGATTTAAGAGTTTTTTTGTAACAACTTTGACAAACTCTATAATTTTACTTGTTTCTTCAAGTGCCTTATTCATATGAGATACATCAATTTCAGATTTATTAGGATAACGAACCTCCGAACCATAAACAGTTAAGTTAGCACACATTTCAAGAATGTTGTTAAATCTTTCGTCATAAGAAATGCAGACATTACAAAGAACTACAAGCGAATGTGTCTTTTGTAGCATTCCACCCTTGCTTGCAATAAAACCTTTCAAGTATTTTTCAATGCACTGTTGACAATGATAACAAGCAATTTCTAATTTGGGTTTTACTTGCTTTGATAATAAAACAGCAACCTCATAATCATTTTCAGCATATAAAAACCATTCCAAAGCAATGCTTTTTTCACTATCCATATACTAATACCCCCTCATTTGCGATAACATATTCAAGAGTAGAAACAATTGTTTTTCTCTCATTAAAACTATTAATATCGCTTACAATAATGTCAATCGGCATTTTTGTCTTCCCCAAAAGCGACCGTTGTGCTTTTTGAGTAGCCTCAATTTTTTTTTGATTTGATAAATCGGCTACTACATATAAATCAATATCACTATCCACATTTGGTGTTCCATAAGCATAAGAGCCAAACAAATAGATTTGCTTAGCCAAAATTTCTTTTGAAATAATTTTTGAAAGTTCCTTACTTTCTAAAATTACTTTTTCATTCATATAAATTCACCTTTCTAAAAAAATCATTCAAATCTACTACCAATTAATTTAATATGCCCTCTGAAATAGTCAGTAGCCAACATTTTTTTGCCACCTTCGGGGATAATCTCAAGTAGTTTAATATGTCCGCTTTTACATTTTACTAAAATATCATTGTTTTCTTTATAAATTAAACCAAAATCAGTATTTTCTTTTTTACTCAAGATATAATTTGAAGATAAAATTTTAATTATTTTCCCTTCAAGTGTTGTATATGCAGTAGGAAAAGGGTTTAAACCTCTAATTAGATTATACACTGTTTTGCTATCCTTAAACCAGTCAATTTTTGTATTCTCCTTAGTTAAAAGTGGCGAATAAGTAGCTTGACTGTCATCTTGAATTTCTCTTTTAGCTTTATTATTAATTATTAATTCTATTGTTTTAGATAAATTTTCTGCTCCTAATACTGCTAATTTATTATGCAAGTCCCCTACTGTATCAGTTTCTAAAATTTCTATTTCTGATTTTAAAATCACATCTCCTAAGTCAAGTCCCTTTGCCACATACATTGAGGTTATCCCTGTTTTAGTTTCTCCATTTACGATTGACCATTGAATTGGTGAAGCACCTCTGTATTTTGGCAAAAGCGAAGCGTGAATATTAATACAACCTAATTTTGGATAGTTTAATATATATTCAGGTAGAATTTTGCCATAAGCAGTTACAACAATTAAATCGGGTTTTAAATCATTTAACAAAGGTAAAATTTCTTCATTTTTTAGAGTTTGAGGCTGAAATACAGGAATTTTTAATGTTAAGGCACATACCTTTACAGGTGGCGAAGTTATAGTATAATTTCTTCCTTTAGGTTTATCTGGCTGAGTTATAACCCCAACTACATCATAATTATCTATTGATAATCTTTCAAGGCAATCAACTGCAAAGTCAGGTGTTCCCATAAACAAAATTTTCAATATTTCTTCAGTCCTTCCAAAAAAAATAAATAAATATATTTAGATTCTTCGCAAGCTTAGAATGACAACTTTCACTCCTCACTCCTAATTATCTTTTAACTCGTCTGGAGTTAAAAATCTAATAACTTTATTTAAAAATAACTCTCCATTCAAATGGTCAACCTCGTGACAAAAGGCTTTTGCTAACAATTCAGTGCCCGTTTTTTTATACACCTTACCATATCTATCTTGGTATTTAATTGTTACTTTTAATGGCCTTTTTGTTATGCCAAATATTCCCGGACAAGACAAACAACCTTCTGAGGATATTTGCTCACCAGAGAAACTCATAATAATAGGATTTATAACTTCAATCCATTTATCTTCAATATAAACAATAAATATTCTTTTCAACATTCCAATTTGAGGAGCTGCTAAACCAACTCCATTGGCTGATAACAATGTATCCTTCATATCGTCAATTAATATGTGCAACCTTTCATCAAAAAGAGTTACAACCTTACTTACCTTTTTTAGTGTTTCATCTTCACTTGTTAAAATATTTCTAATTGCCATAAAAATCACCTACAAAATTATTTCTGGATTAAAATCAATCGTCAAATATATACCTTTATTCTCTCTATCTTTATAATATTCATCAGTAATATTTGTTATTAATTCTCTAAAAGCCTTATCATTTCTACATTTTAATATTAATTTATATCTATATTTGTTATTAATCTTAGGTATTACTGCTGGATTTGGACCTAAACCGATAATTGGCACATTTTTATATTTATTATTCATTAGATTTTGTAATTTATAAGCAAATCTATTTGCCGCTTTTGCGACCTCAGGCTCGTCTTGCCCTTCAAAAATTAGCTGACAAATATCACAAAAAGGTGGATAAACCAACGATTTTCTAAGAGCAATTTCCTGCTTAAAAAATTCTTTATAATTTTGCGTAAAAGCAAGATTTAAAATTTTATTTTCAGGTGTATAGGTTTGAATTATCGCTCTTCCTAAATTCTCACCTCTTCCAGCTCTGCCAATAACTTGTGTTATTAAATCAAAAGTTTTTTCATTTGCTTTAAAATCATCACTATAAAGTGATAAATCGGCGGCTACCACTCCCACTAATGTAACATTTGGAAAATCAAGTCCCTTAGTTACCATCTGAGTACCAACAAGAATATCGTATTCACCTTTTGAAAAATCATTTATTATTTTATCATGAGAGGACTTTTTTATTGTAGAATCTGCATCCATTCTAACTATTTTTGCACTTGAAAATAGTATTTCCAACTCGGCTTCAATTCTTTGAGTTCCAGAACCAAAATATCTAATATTTGAAGCCTTACATTCAGGACAAATAGATGGATTTTCAGTGCTATGACCACAATAATGACACATTAAACGATTGTTTTTTGAATGATATGTTAAGGAAATATTACAATTGGGACAAATTGCAACAAAACCACAGCTTCTACAAGACACAAATGAATTATAACCTCTTCTATTAAGAAATAATATACTCTGCTGACCTTTATGTAAATTTTCAGTTATTTCATCTCTTAACTTATCACTTATTACACCACTGTTTCCATTTTTCAATTCAGTTCTCATATCAATTACTATAACATTAGGTAGGGGATTATTGTTGTATCGCTCATTTATTTCTACTAATTTATATTTTCCATTAATAGCATTATTATAGCTCTCAATAGAGGGAGTTGCTGATGATAAAATTAAGCTTGCATTGTGAAATGAACATCTAAATCGTGCAATATCTTTTGCGTTAAATCGTGGGGACATTTCGGATTTATAGGTATGTTCTTGCTCCTCATCAATTATGATTAATCCTAAATTACTAACAGGTGCAAATATTGCACTTCTTGTTCCAATTACAATTTGTGCTGATTTATTCTTAATTCTTTTCCATTCGTCAAGCCTTTCACCTAAAGAAAGTGCACTATGTAATATTGCAACTTTATCTCCATAGCGAGAATAAAAACGGTTTAAGATTTGAGAAGTAAGAGAAATTTCTGGGACTAAGTAAATAACACCTTTTCCAACTTCTAATAAATCATCAATTAATTTAATAAATATATGTGTTTTTCCGCTTCCTGTAATACCGTTTAATACAGTAACATTATAGCCATTTTTTTGACTTTCTTTAATAGAATTATAAGCTTTTTCTTGTTCAATTGACAAAGAAAAGTTATTGTCGTTTTCAACCAAAAATTTCTCCGGTCGTCTAAATGCTTCTTGTTCAAAAATAGTTATAATTCCTCTTTTATAAAGTGTTTTTATTGTTGAAGAATTACCACCAGTCATATATAATATTTCTTTTTCGGACATATCTCCATTTTCAATTAATAAGTTTAAAATTTTAATATGCTTAGGGAATTTTGCTATATTTTTTTTATTATATTCACTTAATTCTTCATTTGTAATATTTAAAGATACTATTTTTAAAGTTGCGTCTTTAGTTTTTCTGAGTAATGAAGTGTTTGTATTCACTAAACCTTTTTTGATTAAATCTTTAAGTTTTTTCTCCCCTTCTTCTAAAAACAACTGTTTAATAATATCCTTAGTAGATTTATCATTATTTGATATATAATTAAATATTTCTTGTGAAATCTCATCTAATTGTGTGTTATCTTGAAAAATTTGCTTATTAATTAATAATTTTTCTGAAATTTTGAAATTTAATCCCGATGGTAGCATTGCTCTAACAGCCTCATAATAAGTGCAAAAACATCTTTGTTTCATAAATTCAGCTAATTTTATGAATTCATCATCTAATACGGCATTACTATCAGCAACCATTAAAATAGGTTTAATGGTTTTATGTTCTGTTTCGCCCTTAATATTTAATACTATTCCCTTTTGCTTTCTGTTTATTGTTCCAAATGGCACAACAACTCTTGTGCCAATATTTACTTCAGATATTAAATCATCAGGAATATAATAGTCATAAAGCTTATCAATAGGATAGATGACATTTTGTAGGGCTATTTGAGCAATATTTATTTTTGTCATCTTAACCTCCATCATTATACCTATTTGTTTTCTCTAAAGGTTATTTTACCACTTTGTATTTCACTAATCGCAATTTTTACTGGCTTTTCTGTTAACATTATTCCCATTTGTTCAGCATCACTTGCGATTTTTCTCGCTCTTTTTGATGTAGCTATAACCAATGAATACCTGCTTTGCTTGTTTTTTGTTAGTTCTACGATTGAAGGATATAACATATTAATAACACCTCTTATAATTTATTTTGTCTTTCTAATTTAATAATATCAAATAATTTAACTGCGGCTCTTTTAAAAAAGTCATTAACTACGAGATAATCATACTTGGCAACCTGTTTCATTTCAATTTCAGCTTCTTTTAGCCTTTGTGAAATTATTTCTTCAGATTCTGTATTTCTGCCAACTAATCTTTGCTTTAATTCATCAACTGATGGTGGCATAATAAAGATTAGTATGCTTTCTGGTCTCTTTTCTTTTACTTGTTTAGCACCATTAACTTCTATTTCAAGAATAACATCAATACCCTCATTTAATTTTTTATCAACATTATCTATTGGCGTTCCATAATAATTGTCGCAAAACTCAGTGTATTCAAGCAATCTATCCTCATTAATCATTTTACGAAAATTATCTTTTGATAAAAAATAATAGTTAATTGCCTCTTTCTCATTATTTCTTGGTGCCCTAGTGGTTACTGATACTGAATAATATAATGAACTGTCTAACTTAAAAAGTTGTTTCAAAACAGTTCCCTTACCAGCTCCGGAAGGGCCTGAAACTACAAATAGAATGCCTTTTTTACTGCTCATTATCAAACTCCTCTTCATAGTCATCATCAATATTTGATAGTCTATTTGCAATTGTTTCGGGCTGAATTGCAGATAATATAGTATGCTCGCTATCGGTTACTATTACTGCTCTTGTTCTTCTTCCATAAGTAGCATCAATAAGTGTTCCGTTATCTCTCGCCTCTTGAATTATCCTTTTTATAGGAGCAGAATCAGGACTTACAATTGCAACTAAGCGATTTGCCGAAACCATATTTCCAAAACCAATATTAATAAGCTTCATATTATACACTCTCCTAATTCTTGCTTCTTGTTTGTTACCTCATAACGGAACGGTCAAGACCGTTCCCTACATTTTTTTCCTCTTGTTATTCAATATTTTGAATTTGTTCTCTAATATTTTCAATTTGAGATTTAACCTCAACAACTTGCTTAGTTATTTCTAAATCATTTGCTTTTGAGCCAATTGTATTAATTTCTCTATTCATTTCTTGAATAATAAAATCAAGTTTTTTACCTATTGCATCCTTGGTAGTATTTAATAATGATTTAAACTGTGAAATATGACTATTTAAGCGAACAATTTCTTCATTAACTGCAATCCTGTCTGCAAAAATTGCTGTTTCTAATAATAATCTGTTCTCATCAATATTAGTATCTTCTAAAAGTTCTTTCATTCGCTCTTCTATTTTTTTTCTATATTCAGTAACGCAAATTGGTGACCTTTGCTCAATTTGTGCTACGATTTTTTCAATATTATCACAAGAGCAAAGCATTTGGGACTTTAATTTTTCTCCCTCATTTTTTTTCATTTTTATATATCCATCTAGTGCCAAATCAGTAACAGTTTTTACTGCTTCCCACAAAATTTCAGTGCTATCTTCATTTTTTTTAACTACAAAAATATCATTATACCTTGCAATAGTTGAAACAGAAATATCATCAATTAAATTATATTCTTGTTGCATTGTTCTTAAGGATTTTATATATCCATTAAGTAATGAACGGTCAAGAGAAACATCAACAGCTTCACTATCTGAATTAACGATTAATACAAAAACATCAATTTTCCCTCTATTTATGTATTTTTTAAGGTAAGATTTTAATTTTTCATCAAGAAAACCATAAATTCTCGGAATTCTTGAATTAAAATCAAAAAATCTATGATTAACTGATTTAATTTCAATAGTTATATCTTTATTCAAAATATTTGCTTGGGCTCTGCCATAACCTGTCATACTTGTAATCATATTTCCTCCTTTAATTAACTAAAGGTACTGTCAAAAATTTTACTTTAAAAACAGCTGACAGCACCTAATTTTCGC
>CAZFQD010000094.1:0-8948 GCA_964520885.1 uncultured Oscillospiraceae bacterium
CTAACCAAAACAAATGAAATTACTTTTTTCATACAATTACTCTCCTTAAACTAATTTTTTTTGAGATTACCTTTAATAAAGCAAATTTTATAATCTTAACACTAATCACTCTCCTTTAACCAAATTTATATTTTAATTTTACATTAAAATTCTTAAAAAAAATATATTTAATTGTTTACAATTGTTTTTGAAATTTTACTTTTTCGTGTTTAAAATCAATATATATAATAACAAATATTGGAAATAAAAAATTAGAGGTCAAACAACTTCCTCTAATTTGAAAAAATATTCTTTTTCCTAAGTATTGCACGACTAATACATTTGGCTAATTTCTTAATAAATAACAGTTTATTTTATAATATCTCGATAATTTTTTGGTGTAACTCCTTCATAACGTTTAAAAAAAGTTATAAAAGCAGATGTTGTATCAAATCCAACAATTTTTGCTACTTCTTTAATTAACATATTACTATTTTCAAGTAATTTTTTTGACCTATTGATTTTTATGCTATTAATATAATCAGATATATTCACCCCAGTTATTGATTTGTAAATTCGAGATAAATACGAAGCATTAAATCCAACAAAATCAGCGATTCGAGGTAAATTCAAAGAGTACTCAAGATTGGAATTAATAAATTCATTAACTTTAAATACCAAAACTTCTTTATTTGAATTTTGTTCTCCATGATAAGTATTATAAAAAATTATCTCACCATACTTTTGAGTAGTAATATTTTTATCCAGCAATTGAAACTCTTTTTTAAGATCATTAAAATTAATACTCGTCTTATTAATAATAATTATAAGTTGAATTTTATCATCCTTTTCCATTTTGTATTTGCAATTACTTAATATTATTTTTACTTCATTAAAAAACTCAAGTTCTTTTTCGCTTTTTTCTACTCTAATAATTAGACATCCTTTTTCATTATTAAATGAAACATAAAACTTAAATTTCTCTTTGGAAAATTCCTTAAAACTACTTTTAAATGAATTGTCAATGCTTTTAATCCCATTATTTATATAATGAATAACTGCAATAAAAAATATAAAATCTTTTTCATAAATACTTCTTTTTATTTCATTATTACTGATATCCTCAAAATCTCTATCATAGATTAAAGAGTCTAATTTACCTTGTATAAATATTTCTAAAGATTTTTCGAATATTATATTTAAATTAATTTTATTATTATTTAACAGATCTAATTCAATAATAATTTTGTGTATAGTCTCTAAAATCACATCATCACTTTCGGATTTCAAAAGAAATTTTACATTATTGCTATTAATGGCATTATAAGCATATTCAAATACATTATAACCAGTCAAAAAAATAACCCTGCACAAAGGATTTTTTTCTTTAAGAAAATCTTTTACTTGTATTCCTGAAATCACAGGCATTTCAATATCCAATATTACAATGTCAAAATCAAAATTAAAATCCATAACCTCTATTCCAGAATAACATTTATAAATATCAAGAATTCCTCTGAAGTTACAAGAAATTAAATCAAATAACCCATCGCATATATATGGTTCATCATCAACAATAAGCAACTTATACATAATGCCTCCATTTTAATTATAATAAATTACAATTTCAACGCATAACCCACCCAATTTGCTTGTTGAAATTATCAAACCGCTTTTTTCTCCGTATTTAATTCTTAGCCTTCTGTTTACATTGTAAATTCCGGTATCTTCACTTATTTTTTTTTGTTCATTTAATCTTTCTTGTAAAATTGTTAATTTTTCATCAGTTAGTCCGCTCCCGTTGTCCTCCACAATTATATGAAGGACATTATTATCATAATTACTATAAATTCTGATTATTCCATCCTTTAGTGTGTTTTTAAGTCCATGCTCAAAAACATTTTCAATAATTGGCTGTAAAATAAATTTTAATACCATTATTTTTTTTGCATTTTCATTTATGTCATTAATTTCAATATTAATTCTTTTGCTAAATCTAGTTGATTGTATATCCAAATAATTTATAGCATGCTGATATTCGGTTTCAAAAAATATTTCATCATCATTAGATCTTGCTAAATATCTATAATAATTACTAAGTTTCATTGAAAAATCATATACAAGCTTATTATTGACACTTTTTGCCATTCTACTTATTGTATATAAACTATTATATAAAAAATGAGGGTTAATTTGTGATTGCAAATACATAAGCTCTGCCTTTTGAGTTATTATTTTTTGTTCATATAATTCTCTAATACTCAATCTTAATCGATCAAGCATTTTATTATAACCATTATATAATTCTGAAAATTCTTTTTGCTCAATATTTTCAAATTTTTCATTCAAATTATCAACATCAATTACATTAAAAGCCTTAATCAAATGTTTTATAGGCTGATTAATTGTTTTTCTCAACAGAATAATATAAATCATTACGCCGCCGATTACAATAGTAATTAATAAATATCCCAACAATAAATATCTATTAAGATTTTGCATAACATTTTTGGTTGAAGTATACAAGAGAAATTTGCCATTAATAATATCCATTGATGACAATTGTATAAAATAATCCTTAATATTTATTAAATTATTTGATTTTATTAATTGGAGGTTTTCATTATTAATGATGTTGGTATTCCCCAATGACCATTTATTATCATTTGACAATAATAAAATATCTTCTCCACTTTGTAATAGACAAATTTTTTTAATATAAGTTTCAAGGTTATCTCTTGTTATTTGAACAAATCCAATCATCGTAAGATAATTAACATCCTGAGTTGGTATATTAGTATCATAAGAAAAAAAATAAAAGCTATCTGTTTCCTGAACATAAGTAAATGTTACAAGATGCTGACTGGCAGTATTAATTATACTGTATATCTGGTTATTATTTGTTTTGTTAGGAGATTCTGTTTCTGTTGATATAAGTAAATTGTTTTCTTTATAATAAATTCCAATTTTATTTATCAATTCGTTATTAACAGCTTTAATCATTTGCATCTTTTCTGCTACTTTATTATATAAATTAATTTTTTCAACCTCATTATTATTTTTTAAATAAAGATTTAGCATTAAAAAATCTGAATTTATCAGCATTTGATTTATCTGAATTTTGATATTTTCTAAGTCGTAAGTCAATTTTGAAGAGCAAAATTCAACTCTCTGATTAAGAGATTTTTTTATGTCAGTTGAAATAATGTTAAATCCGACTTTCAAAAACGCAAGCAAGCCAAAAATAATTGGCAAAAAAATAACTATTAGGATTAATACACTTTTAATGAAAATAGTACGATCTTTTTTTTTACGGTTCATTTCTCCATTTCCCCAATTCTTAACTGTATCCTTATTTTGGTTTTTTATATTAAAATTTTTTATCTGTGTATAAATTTATTATATCATAATTATAACACATTTTTTTATGTTTTATTAAAAATTTTAAAAAAGGAAAAGAATTCAAAACAAATGTAAACAAATAGATATAGACTTTTATTTATTTTTCATATACACTTTATTTGTTCATACCTCCATATTTTTCTAACATTACTTATTTTATTTGTAAAATGTGTTTATAATTCTAATGCTTCTTATTACATTTTTTTACTAAAGTTGTATAAATTAATGTCTGTAATCCCTCAACAGATATTTTATATAAATATTTTAAAAAAAAGGAGTGTTAATTTATGTTAAAAAAACCCAAACTAATTGTTAAGTTCTTTTCTTTTGTTATTGTACTTTCTGTCATTATTTCCACAATGCAATTTTCTGTTTTAGCAACAGATGCCACACTTACAGTTGACCTTAACAATGAAATCCGCGATGTAAGCTATTGTACCTCCGGTATGCTTTATGGTACAGTTGGGGAGGGCTCCCCAAGCAATATTGCTTATTCCCCATTGAAATTGGAGGCAACGGAATTCGGCAGTAAAAGTATGAGCCAGGGAATACTTGATTCAATGGCTCAAAATGGTGTTCAAAAGTTTCAATTTATTTTATGTAATGCACTTGGCGGCTGGCCTTACAATTGGACAAACTGGGACGATTGGTATGATTTAATTGATGAACAGGTAAATATGGTTTTGGATTCCGGTTATAAGGACAAAATGATTTATGTGCCATGGAATGAGGCAGATTGGACTTGGGATCCAGATGAAACAGGTGTAAGTTGGAATGAAGGCTGGCATAGAATGTATGACAGGATTCGTGCTCTTGATTCAACAACACCCATTGCAGGACCTGCGTGGGCATATTATGACGGTCCAACATTTACAAGTTTTCTTTCTTATTGCATAGATAATAGTTGTGTTCCGGATATTTTTATATGGCATCAGGTTAGAGACACTACTTTTTTTGATTGGTTTCATGCGGATATAGCAGATTTTAGAACCCGTGTTTCAAATTTAAGTTTATCGGATATTCCTGTATTTATTAATGAATACGGAAGCGAAAAGGATATGGGGCAACCCGGGTCATTGGTTGGCTTTATTTCAAGACTTGAAAGAGATCAAGTTTGGGGTGCACAATTAGGATCATTTACACCAATGAATGACAGTTATGATTTATACGATTTGTGCGGAGACAGATTAGCAGGACCAAATACACCGAATGGAGCTTGGTGGTTATATAAATGGTATGCAGATATGACCGGCAAAATTCTCTATACTACTCCTCCTTCACAATATGCGGCCGGCTTAGAAGGTTGTGCCTCTGTTGACAATAACACCAAAAAAGTGCAAGTAATTTTCGGCGGCAATACAGGAAACACTACCATTAATGTAACAAACTTTGATTCAAGAAACTTTTTCGATTCTACTGTACATGTAAGAATATTAAGGGCTCATTATACCGGTAATTTAGGTCCCTTATATGAGCCTGAATTTGTTTTAGAAGATGACTATGCAGTTACAAATAATCAAATTAATGTAACAATATCAAACACTAATGCTCGTGATGCGTATCAAATGATTATTACACCTGTTGGCACAGATTATGGTTCTGCAGTAACCAGAACAAGATATGAGGCCGAAGATTCTACAATGGTTGATGCAGATATCTACACCTTCACGCCCAATCCATATGACGGTCACATTTGTTCTGACAATCAAAAGGCAACTGATATTTCTGCAACCACTAGCAAACTTACCTTTGATATAACTGCATCTACCGCCGGTCGGCATAAGGTTGATGTGTACTATTTTACCGGTTATACAGACTGGTCTGATCAATGGATGAGGCTTAACGGAGGAACTTGGGAAAAAATAAATTATAAGTGCACTAGAAAATGGGACGAAATTGGAATTTCAACCGTATATCTTACTTTAAGTTCGGGTAGCAACACCTTAGAATTTATGGCATATAATTCAACAGGTGGCTGGGCAAATAATACGGTAGACCTTGATTGTATTGATGTTACCTATGCCCCCGATACTACTCCTACACAAAGATATGAAGCCGAAGATACCCAAACAACCGGAGCAGCTACAATTGATTGGACTAACTCGGGCTATACCGGTACCGGATATTTGGGATTCCTTGGTGCAAGCACTGCTTCAGCTCAATTTGCTGTAGTTGTTGATAAGGCCGGTTATTATGATGTTGATACTTCATATTCAGCAGGTACTTATGAAAGTTATAGCGGCAACAGAACAATGGAACTATATGTTGATAAGGTTAAAGTAAAGGATTGTGTATTTAGTCCATCAACTAACTGGACTACTTGGAATACAAAATCCGAAACCATTTATCTCCAGAAGGGTATTAATTTATTAACTTACAAATCAAATGTTTATGACGATTATAGCGGAGTGATTAATTTAAATAACATTGAAGTTACTTATAATGAAAGCACAACCGGTATTATCACTGTTGAAGCAGAAGATGAAGGTAATACAAAAAGCGGCACGGCTGCAAATGAGGCAAATACCTATGCTTCCAATGATTATGTTGTTTCCGGTTTAGGTGACGGATCATCCAACACATTGCAATTTAATGTAAGTGATGTTCCATCTGATGGTTTATACAAAATTGATTTCGGTTATTCTTCATATCTGCCAATTGGAAATGCAAAGATTGAGATAAACGGGACACATACCAGGGAAATGCAGTTCTTTCCTTTTACAGCCGGCTATGACATTTTTGAGGATATTGCGGTCATTAAACCTCTAAATGCAGGGAGTAACACGATAAAGCTATCAAATGTTAATCCGGATGAAGATGCAGTCGATATTCCAAAAATTGATTATTTAAAAATTATTCCAATAGTAATGGATAATAAAATTATTTCCTTTGAAGCTGAGGATGCGGAATTGGGCGGTACTGCTTCAGTAGATTCAAACGAAGAGTGTTCAGGAGGAGAAAGTGTTATTGACATAGGTAACGGCACTGCGAATTACTTGAAGTTAAACAATATTGTCGGCGATACTACAAGCAAATATGTGATGACAATTTACTACATTAGTAATAGTGCCACTGCTATTGATTTAACTATAAATGGTTCTAACTGGACTGCACTTACTCTTCCTGCAACAGGAGAATCAAATAATCTGGGCAGTGCAAACTTTGAAATCACATTAAATAGCGGTTTAAATGTTTTAAATTTCGATCGCGGGACTGGTTATTATGCTCCGGAAGTAGACAAATTTGATATTGTGCCGGAAGTTAGCGAAGCAGAAAATGCATATCTTGAAGGAAGTGCACAAATCCAATCAAGTGAAAATTGCTCTGGCACTGCAAATGTTGGGTACATTGCCCAGGGCTCTTCTAACTCCATAACTTTTGATAAGGTTTTTGCCAGCACATCCGGTTACTATCAAATGAAAATATTTTATTCTGCCCCTTATAATTGGAGTGCAGATGTGTCAGTGAACAATGGCTCTGCCCGAACAATTTCACTGCCAAGCTCCGGCTCATGGACTACAGTTTCATCGGTAACTGCTGTTATAACATTGGAAAGAGGATATAATACAATTAATTTTTCTCGTCCAACAGATTATTATTGTTCGGATATTGATAAAATTGAAGTTTTTCCAGTGGATTCAACAATTTATGAAGCGGAAAATGCTTCTCTTGGTGGGACCGCAGCTATGGCCAATGAAGCCAACTGCTCAGGCGGTAAAAAAGTTGGATATTTAGGAAATGGAACAAGCAATTATGTAAACTTTACTGATGTTTATGTTGCAACAACCGGTAATTATCAATTAAAAATATTCTACTTGTGTCCATATGACTGGGGAACAGACATAACAACCAACGGAAGTAACTGGCAGTATGTTTCACTGCCTAACAGTGGGTCATGGTCAACTGTGGCTGATGAAACCGCTACTGTTTATCTAACTGCCGGAAATAACGAAATTAAGCTTACCAGAGGAACCGGTTATTATAATCCTGATATTGATTGTATTCAACTGTATTATGGTACATAATTCTTTTCTGTAGTGTATCTGTTTTCTCAAATTAATTATATCAGAAAATAATAAACTCAAGGCTCCCGACTTTGACAGTAAAAACGAGCAAACTATTGTAATTAAGCGGTTTGCTCGTTTTTTATGTGTTGTCATTTTTTAAATATTATCTATTTGCCTTTTATATTGTTTTAAATTTTTTAAAACAATAGCGGCATCCTCTCATTCCTGAGTAGCGATGCCGCTTTCTTGTGTTTCTTATACTATTAATTATCAATAATATTTAAAAATATCGAACTTATCAATTATCCATTTTGGAGTATTGGTTGAAATGAATTCAAGTTTTTTGTCTTTAATTGATAAAAGCAAATTATGCTCAGATTTATTATTTTCAAAAAACAAAATATCATCAAACAATTTAAAATATCTATTAAAATTGTTTATTGATTTTGGATATCTTCTTTCAATAATATCATTTTGAATTTCGTGTCCACCCTTTATTACTCTATTCTTAATTCTTTCTTTTGATAATTCTTTGTCAATTGCAATATATATTATAGATATTTTGAAGCCTATTCTTTTTGCTTTCTTAATTATTTCAAATATACCTAAACCTGAAAATGTAGATTCAAAATTAAAATCTGTTTTTCTTTCTATACATTCTTCAATAAGTTTAAATGCCTTTTTACCTGCTTCTATTTGAACTTTGGTATCTTTTTCGTTTCCAATTTCTTTAGCAATAAAATCTGCATTAATAGTAAACCCTAAATCTATGGAGCTTTTTAATTTGTTTGAAATTGTGGTTTTCCCACTTCCGTTTACTCCTGCAATAATCGTAAAAGTAACCATAACTAAATACCTTTTGGAGGAATTATTTCAATACTGTTTCCACTCATATCACGAATTTCTTTTGCTCCGTTTTTATACTCATAGATTATATGTTCGCAATTATTATCGCAGTAAACCCAAGGAGCACCCAATTTAAAACCTATCTCCTTTTCCTGTTTTGAAGCAGATTTAGCTATTTGTATTATTTTTTTATAATTAAGCATTACATATGCCTCCTTTACATTTAATATTATATTCAAAATAAACATAATAATCAAGTATTAATTATTTAAATACAAATTAAAGTAAATAATATTTTTTCAAAGGCAATTGCTATGATATTATTATTCATTCTATTTTCAAAAAAATCTCCACTTGGTAATTTTGTGTGTGCTCTCCCCTTTTTGAGTTTGTACCTCTTTGAAAATTTATACTTCTTTTTGATATAAACAATATGTATTGTTGATAACAAATGCATGGTTGAAATTTTACTTCTGACTAATTTTCAAGGGTTACTATAAAAGTTCTTTCTCAAAACCTCCAAGCTGATGTTTATTTGATGTTTATCAGTATAATAAATAGCATTAAATTGCTTTAAATCATAATAATACAAACTTTTAATAACCGCATAGCACCAGCGATTACAAGCAATTATTAAAGGTCAGTAAAGGTCTAAAACGCCCTCATAACCCAAAGGTCACAGGTTCAAATCCTGTCTCCGCAACCACATTTAAA
>CAZFQD010000095.1:0-8902 GCA_964520885.1 uncultured Oscillospiraceae bacterium
ATTGCAGTTGAAATATAATATTTTTTATTCATAGTTGTGCCTCCAAGTTATTTTACATTAACATATTAATTACATTCTATCATATTATTATAATGTATTTATTATTATTTTCAAGTTTATTATATAAATTTAAATTAATATTAAAATAAAAAATAAAAAAGCCTTCAAAAATGAAGGCTACTAAAAAAAATGAATATTATGATTATTTAATATCATTTATACAATTAGAACAAATATTTCTGCCTTTATAGCTTACTACATTTCTTGCATCGCCACAGAAAATACAAGCTGGTTCATATTTTTTAAGTACTATTGTGTTGTCATCATCAACAAAAATTTCAAGAGGGTCCTTGACATCAAGACTCAAAGTTCTTCTTAATTCAATAGGAAGAACAATTCGACCTAATTCGTCAATTTTCCTTACGATTCCTGTTGCCTTCATCATAAAATAACCTCCTTCATTGTTAATTTTTAACAAGGTTATTATATCATAATTGTAAATTGATGTCAATAGAAATAGAATAATATTATAATTTTTTATATTTGTAAATAGAAAGGAAAGATATTGTATTATGTTAGGCTATATATTAACATTTTTGTTGATAATTGCGATTTTATTTGGGATTTTTAATGGTCAAACTAATGAAATAACAAAGTCGGTTACTGACGGGGCAGGCGATGCAATTAAGTTAAGTATAGCAATGATTGGTCTTATGGCATTTTGGTCAGGAATTATGGAAATTGCAAAAAGAGGCGGTTTAGTAAATAAATTGTCAAATATTTTTCGCCCAATAATAAAATTATTAATACCTGATGCTAAGAAAGATATTGAATGTGAACTTGCAATAAGTTTGAATGTTACAGCAAATATTTTAGGCTTAGGAAATGCCGCAACACCTATGGGAATAAAGGCTATGAAAAAGTTAAAAGAATTTAGTAAAGGCAAAAAGCTCTCAAAATCAATTACATATTTTTTAGTTATAAATTGTGCATCAATACAGTTAATTCCTTCTACTGTATCAGCAATTAGGTCAGCGGCAGGCTCAGCACAACCTTTTAAAGTAATGCCTGCTATTTGGATAACTTCAGGGCTTACTCTAATAGTTGCATTGCTTGTAGCAAAACTACTATATTATTTTGTCGGAGGCAAAAATGGGAGTTGAATTTTTAGTTCCAATAATAATTACTTTTGTATTTCTATATGGAATATTTAAAGGAATTGATGTTTTAGATGCTTTTATAGTAGGAGCAAAGCAAGGGATTATGACAGCATTTAATATAGTTCCAATTCTAATTGGAGTAATAACAATAATAAGTATTTTTAGAGCATCAGGTGCTTTACAGTTTTTTGTTAATTGTTTAGCACCTTTTGGCAAAATAATAGGTTTACCAAGTGAAACAATTCCGCTTGCAATAATGCGTCCCATATCAGGAAGCGGTTCGCTTTCGCTTTTTTCCGATATAATTAAAAATTATGGAGCAGATAGTTTTATCGGCTTAGTTAGTGCTGTAATGACAAGTTCAACAGAAACCACACTTTATACAATAGCAATCTACACAGGGGCAGTTGGCATAAAAAAGAGCGGTATAGCATTAGTAGCCGCTCTAATTGCCGATGCTTTTGCCGCAATTATTTCAGTAATTGTTGTAAAACTAATGTTTTTTTCTTAACTTAATTAGCCTATTAATTTAATTCAGAAAAGAGTTGATGGTTTTTTTTGTAGGGGCGATTATCAATCGCCCGTTTGAACAATAACAGAAAAATGATATTTTCGGGCGATTAATAATCGCCCAACCAAAACCAAATATCATCATAGAATATCTTTATATTTTTGCTGACTAAAATTAATAGCCATTTAAATAAATAAAAAATTGTAGGGGCAGATTCTATATCTGCCCGACTATTGGGACAACCCAAAAAAATAAATTATTTTATTTTGCTTTTTAACCTACAAAATTCTATTTATCAACTATTTGTAGGTTAAAATATTTTAAAACTTAAAGACTATATTTAATTATTAAATAGAAATAAGAAAAATTTGTAAAACTATGGACATTTTTGTATAATAGTGATATTATTTAGAGGAAATAATTGCTATAAAGGAAGTGCATAAATGGAAAGATGTATATTATGCCAAAAAGAAAATGAAGAATTAAATATTAATGATGTTTGTTATGAATGTGCAAAAAGTTTTGAAAATCAAAGCGATTATGATAAAGCAATAAGGAATGCAAACCTTCAAAGTAATATTGCGACTGGAACTATTGTTAAAACTAAAAAAGAAAAATCAGAAGAACCAATTGAAAACATAACAGAAAATGAAGAATATAAATCACAATGTTTTTTTTGCGACCAATTAACAGATGATTTGAATATGGACTATGTTTGTTCTGTATGTGAAAACTCTTTTGAAAGTCATAAAGATTACGAAAAGTTTTTAATGAAAAAGAGAAATTCTTTAAAATTATATTCTATGGGATGGTTTAAGTTTTATCTATATATTAGAATTCCTTTAACATTTGCTATTATTCTTGGTTCGGCAGGCGAATTAGTCAAAATTAATTTTTCTGATTACAATGAAATTGGTTTTTTTTTATTAATGTTATTGGTAATAGTTGTTATTACATATTTAATTTTATTAGGTTTTGCTTTTAAAAATTTGAGAGAATATAAAAAGACAGGTTACTATTTAAATATAATTGTTTTAATAATTGAACTATTACTATCTATGATTTCTTTTGCTGCCTTTCTTACTACCTTCGTTTTCGTAACTTTAAATTTTATTTACTTTTACAAAAGGAGATTTTTATTTTGTAAAAAATAATTTGTGTTAATAGGCATTACATTCAAAATCTATAACCTTTTATATGAGAAGGAATTTTTAAAATGGAACAAATAAAAGAATTTATAATTAAATACAAAGTTGCTTTAATAATTGGTGGTATAGTTTTAGCTTTTGTTTTATATCCCTCTATTAATTCAATGCTTAGAGGCTTTCCTAAAGCTGTAAATAATGGAGATATAGTTTATTATACTCCAAACGGAAAGTCTTATCATTCAACAAAAGAATGCCCTACATTAGCAAGGTCATCAAATATTCTTAGTGGAGTTTTAAATACATCAACAAGAAAACCAAGAGTGGATGCTTGTGATAATTGTGTAAAACTATGGACAATTTTGTATAATAGTGATAATATATATAAGACATAATTTTAAAAGGAGTGATAAAAGTGTTTTGTCCAAAGTGTTTAGCACCAACAAATGACCAAACAACACAGCAAAATATAAGTACAACACCCAATGTAGAACCTAATATAAAGCCTAAAAAGTCAGTATTTAAAAAGTGTTTTTTTGGGGTATTAATTGTTGTAATGTTTATTAATATAAGTGCATGTGGTGGCAAAGATAATATAGAAACAAAAGTACCAGAATATAAAATAGAAAGCACAACTATATATATTAGAGATGGCAAGGAGTGTATGGGGTATAGTGTAGTAGCAAGTGACGATACTCTCGAAAATGATTTAATATTAATTTATAATGACATAGTAAAAAAAGATGATTATTACTTACATACCATATGGTTTTCGGGTAAAGAGAGTGATATTGAACAAGGATTACCATTTACACTTGCTATGATGGATGAAACAGAAAAAGGTAAAATACCAAAGATACAAAAATCCGAGCTTTCTTTGGAGCAAATAACTAAATTGAGAGAACTAATAAATAAAAAAATAGAAAATAGTCAAATAAGCAGTATTGCAACAGTAAAACCAACGGCAACAGTAACCCCAAAACCAACAGTGAAACCGACAGTAAAACCAATAGCAACAGCAAAAACAAGCATACCTACCAGTCAAACAATGGGACAAAAAAATGCCCTTAGTTCAGCAAAGTCTTATTTAGATTATTCTGCTTTTTCATATAAAGGATTAATAGAGCAATTGGAATATGAAGGATATTCATATGAAGATGCTGTTTATGCAGCAGATAATTGTGGTGCTAATTGGAATGAACAAGCATTAAAATCAGCAAAGTCTTATTTAGATTATTCTGCTTTTTCTCGTGACGGTTTGATTGAACAATTAGAGTATGACGGATTTACTAATGAGCAGGCTGTATATGGCGCTCAAGCTTATGACTAATATTATTGGAGCAGGAAACGATGAAAGCTATAATTATAATAACGGAGAATATTATTTAATGATTAATACTTCTCAAAATTATAATATTTCTATTGAAGAACTAAAATAAATCAAGTAACCTTACATACTATCAATTATTTTTAATAATAAGCAAGTTCTTAACTTTTTTTTATAAGAGGGAAAAGATTTGTTTTTATTATTAATAAAGCAAAAACCATACAACCATTAAGGCTGTGTGGTTTTATTTTTTTTTTTTGAGATTCTTCAGAGATTCTTCGGCGGGACACGCCTCAGAACGACACTGCGGTGTCGGCTTAAATAACAACTTTCCACTTTCGACTTTCAACTTTCAACTTTCAACTTTCCACTTTCAACTTTCCACTGTTTGAACTTGTTCAAACCTAACTACATTCTTTCAGGTGCCGTAATTTTCAATAAATTAAGCGAATTGCCAATTACAGTTTTTACACAATTGCAAAGCAAAAGCCTTGCTTGCATAAGCTGCTCATTATCATTTTTAACACGAACAGAATTATAAAACTTATGAAATAAAGAAGCTAATTCAATAGCATATCTTGTAATTCTTGAAGGGTCATAATATTTTGCTGATTCTAATATTTCTTGTGGAAAAGATGCAAGATATTTAATTAAAACAAGTTCTTCATCTTGGGTTAATAAGTTTAAATTTACTTTATTTAAAGGTTTTATTTTAATTCCTTCATCTTCAATATGCCTTAAAATGCTTGAAATCCTTGCAAACGCATATTGAACATAATAAACAGGATTTTGGCTTGATTGTTCTATTGCTAAATCAAGGTCAAAATCAAAATGGCTGTCTGCCGCTCTTAAATTAAAGAAAAACCGTGCGGCATCAATTGAAGTTTCAATTAATAAATCCTTTAAGGTAATTGATTTTCCCGTTCTTTTTGACATTTTAACAGGTTTACCATCAGACATTAAACGAACCATTTGTATTAAAATAATGTTAAGCCTTGAACTATCAATTCCAATGGCATCCATAGCACCCTTTAATCGGGCTATATGACCGTGATGGTCTGCTCCCCAAATATTAATGGCTATATCAAAGTTTCTTTTTAAAAATTTATTTCTGTGATAAGCAATATCGGCGGCAAAATAAGTGGGAAAGCCATTTGCTCTAATTAAAACTTCATCTTTTTCTGCACCAAAATTGGTGGCTTTATACCAAAGAGCACCTTCATTTTCATAGGTATAGCCATTATCTTTTAAAATTTTAATTGTATCGTCTAACTCACCTGAATTGTAAAGAGTGCTTTCATAAAACCAATTATCATAATTAATTCTGTAAGTTGCTAAATCGTTTTTAATAATTTCAATATTTTTATTTAAAGCATAATCAATTAAGGCTTTTCGCCGTTGGTCTTCATTGGAATTTAGAAATTTATCGCCATTAATTAAAGAGAATTCTTCTATTCTTTCCTTAATGTCTTCTCCTTGATAGCCGTCCTCAGGAAAGGGGAAATTCTGCTCGCCTTTATACTTTTGAAAATACCTTGCATTAAGAGATTGATAAAACTTTTCAATTTGATTTCCGGCATCATTTACATAAAATTCTCTGCTAACTTCATTTCCAGCCCAATGTAAAACTTGTGCTAAACAATCGCCCAAAGCACCACCCCTTGCATTACCCATATGCATTGGTCCGGTTGGGTTTGCAGAAACAAATTCCACCATTATTTTTTGAGGGTTTTGGCTTTTTGATTTTCCATAGTCATTCCCATTATTAATAATGCTTTCTAAAACAAAACTAAAAAAATCTTTATTAGCAAAAAAGTTTATAAAACCCGGACCTGCAATTTCGCATTTATCAATATAAGTATTTGAAAAATCAATGTATTTTATAATTATTTCTGCTACTTTTCTTGGAGGTAATTTTAAAAGTTTTGCATATTGCATAGCAAAATTACAAGCAAAATCTCCATGCCCTTTTTCTTTTGAAACTTCAATTGTAATAGTTCCAATTTCAATCTTTTCAAGTTCATTATTTATTAAGGCATTATTGTATGCTTTCAACAATTTTTCGCTTAGTTGATTTTCAACTGTAAGAATTGGATTGACCATTTGAGTAATTTGCCTCCTTTATGGATATGTTAAATGAATTATCACTAGCGATACTATGATTTAATTCTAAAGAGTATTGTGCAGTTATTTCTCCACCACAATTATTCAAATTTGATATAATATTAGCGGTTTTTACTCCCATAATAATATCTCCAAAAGCAGTTGTGTAGTGGCATAAATGTCTTGTCCCTTTTTCTAAAATAAGTTGGCTTTTATGTTTTCCGCTTCTCGTTATAGTAACTCTTTCATTACCTTCAACCTTAACAGTAGTTAAAACTCCTGCTAAACCTGTTAATTCAGTTTCATTGTAGGAAATAATTTTATTTCCTGCTCTGCAATGATATTGCCCATTTGTTATAAATTCAATGGTTTCTCCTTGATTATCTTCAAATATATTTTGGGTTCCTTTTATTGTAATTAAAACATCTTTTTTCATTAGTAAATCCTTTCTAATCAACACAGTTCTATATCTATTTTTTCTACTTTACCTATTAAGTCGTTTTCAAGAAAAATTATTGCATTTTTAGTGAAACTTTCTACACCATCACTTACAAAATATGAATAGTTAGCCTTACTTGCTTGGCAACACATATCTTGCTGGGCAAGCATTTTTGATAGCGTTAATGCAGTTTGCTTGCCAGCATCAATTAATGTAACAGAACTGCCCATAATTTTTGAAATTATTTTTTTGAGTAGGGGATAGTGAGTGCAACCTAAAATAATTGTATCAACTTTTGCTTTAATTAAAGGTTCTAAGTATTGTTGTGCCACTAAATAAGAAATTTGATTATCTTCATTAAAATACCCGTTTTCAACAAGCGGAACAAATAGGGGACAAGCTTTGTTTGTTATTTTAAGTGAATTATTAATGTTTAATAGAGCTTTTTCGTAAGCCATACTATTTATTGTGGCAATTGTTCCTAAAACTCCAATATTATTGTTTTTTGTCACTTTAACAGCAGAATTAACAGCACTTTCTAAAACTCCAATTAACGGAACTGCGGAAGATTTTTTTGCTTCATTAATTGCAACTGAACTAATAGTGCCACAGGCAACTACTATTGCCTTAATATTTTTGCTTAACAAAAATTTTATATCTTGGTAAGTGTATTTAATTATTATTTCTTTTGAACGATTACCATAGGGAACTCTACTTGTGTCCCCAAAATATACGATGCTTTCATTAGGAAGAACTTTCATTATTTCTTTAACACACGACAATCCTCCTAAGCCGGAGTCAAAAACTCCAATAGGTCTATTATCCATTTTAAGTCCCATTCCTTTCATTAAAGGCACAAAGTTTGGAAAAAATAAGTAGTGCAGAGCAAGGCGTAAGGCGATAAAATGTCCGTGCCGCATATTCTTTATATGCAAACGGGAATTTTTAAGACGACAACGAAACTATGTGCTGCTTATTTCTTTCAAACTACCCACCTTAATTATTTCTTTCTAATGCTAATTCAATTAAACGGTCTAAAAGCATTGAATAAGGTATGCCTGACGCCTCTAATAGTTTTGGATACATACTAATAGAAGTGAAACCGGGCATTGTGTTAATTTCATTAAATATAATTCTATTAGTAACCTTATTAACAAAAAAATCCACTCTTGATAAACCTTTGCAATCAAGAGCCTTAAAAACTAAAAGTGCAATTTCTCTGACGGAATCTGAAGTTATTTCATCAATCCTTGCTGGAATAAATAAAAGTGAATTATCGTCATTATATTTAGCAGTATAATCGTAAAAATCTCTACTTGGAGCAATTTCACCGCAAACTGATGCTATAGGGTGTTCATTTCCTAAAACTGCAACCTCAATTTCAGCACCATCAATAAACTCTTCAATTAATATTTTATTCCCATATTTTGAGGCTTGTTCTATAGAAATAATCAGTTCATCCTTGTTTTGTGCTTTTGAAATGCCTATTGAAGAGCCGGTGCTTGAAGGCTTAACAAAAACAGGGTAAGTAAATTCATTTTCAATATTATTAGTTTCTTTTTCAAAATCGTTTTTAAAATCTAAAAAATTTATTAGTATCCATTTTGCTTGAGTAATATTGTATTTATCTAAAATAATTTTTGTAATAGTTTTATCCATACAATTTGCACTTGAAGCAACATAGGGACCAACATAGGGAATATTTGCTAATTCAAAAAGGCCTTGAATAGTTCCGTCCTCTCCATTTTTTCCATGCAAAACTGGAAAAATAACATCAATAGGAACAATTGAAAATTTATTGTCCTTCAATTTTAATAATCCTTTTGTGTTAGTAGATGGAGATAAAATTGCTTCTATATTATCTTTCTCATTTTCCCAAGCACCACTTTTTATATTTTCAGAAGTTGAATTTGTTAGAAGCCATTTACCCTCTTTTGTAATACCGACCTTAATCACATTATATTTATTTTTATTAAGATTATCAATAACACTTGAACTTGATACTAACGAAATGCTATGTTCGCTTGATGCACCACCAAAAATTACTAATAAATTATTTTTATTCACAAATGACACTCCTCAAATCAATTATATAAAATGTTATGATTTATACTATCACATAAGAACGATAAAGGCAAACAAAAATATGTTAAAAATATTATATATTAAATTGCAATATAAAATGCCCAACTTTTTAAAATATTTTTTATGTTAAGC
>CAZFQD010000096.1:0-8730 GCA_964520885.1 uncultured Oscillospiraceae bacterium
AGAAAAATAATCTAATTACCCCCTTTATGAAGATAAATAGATTATACGTGACTAACTATGTCAGTAATAATTTCCAATGTTTTAATTTCCTCACCTGCTTCAAAAGCTTTAATAGTTGAAAATGATAAGTTAATTTCTATTAATGGAAATAAAATTAATGATGTATTAGACTATATGTTTTTTTCATGCAATAAAGAGTTGGAACTTGCAATAAAAAGCAAAGACGATATAAAACGAATAGTAAAGATAAGCAAGAAAGAATATGAAGATTTGGGACTTTGTTTTGAAGATTATTTAATGGACAAGCAAAAGCACTGCCAAAACAAATGCATTTTTTGTTTTATTGACCAGCTTCCAAAAGGATTAAGGAAAACTCTATATTTTAAGGATGATGATATTAGACTATCCTTTCTAATGGGCAACTATATATCGTTAACTAATTTAAACGAGCAAGACATTAGAAGAATTATCAAACTTAAAATTAGCCCTATTAACATTTCTGTTCATACTACTAATACTACACTAAGAAAAAAGATGATGAATAATGATAATGCCACTTCAATAAATGATATTATGAAAAGATTTGCTTTCGCTTGCATTGAAATGAAATGTCAAATAGTTGTATGCAAAGGTATAAACGACAAAGACGAGCTTAAAAAAACCTTAAATGATTTGTTTTCTTTTTATCCATTCGTTTCAAGTGTTAGTGTTGTTCCTGTTGGATTAACTAAATATCGCGAAGGTTTATTCCCTCTCTCACCTCTAAATATTGATGATGCAAAAGAAATAATAAAAATCACCGAAACATTTTCAAATAAATGCTTTGAAAAAACAAGAACTCGTTTTGCGTTTATAGCTGACGAGCTATTTTTAAAGGCTAATCAACCCATTCCAGATTATGAATATTACGAGGAATATTCACAACTTGAAAATGGTGTTGGCTTAATGGCACTTTTTCAAGAGGAGTTTTTAAATTCTTATATCAAAAAAAAAGAAAATGACAAGACTAATCATATTTCAATTGTTACAGGAGTTTCTGCTTACCCATTAATAAAAAAACTTGTTGCAAAAGCGTGTGAAAAGTGGCATAATTTACATTGTGAGGTTTATCCTATTGTTAATAACTTTTTTGGAGAAACTGTAAATGTTGCAGGACTAATTACTGGAAATGATTTAATTGAACAATTAAAGGACAAACCCTTAGGTGATAAATTGCTTATACCTTCTGTTATGCTAAGATATGAAAAAGATATGTTTTTAGATAATGTAACCATTGATAAAATAGAAAGCAAACTTAATGCAAAAGTAAAAATAATTGATATAGATGGCAAAGATTTTTTAAATAATCTAATTATGTGAAAACGGAGGCAAATAAATGTCAAAACCCATAATAGCAATAGTTGGAAGACCTAATGTAGGAAAATCAACTTTATTTAATAAGTTAATTGGGCAAAGACTTTCAATAGTTGAGGACACTCCCGGTGTTACAAGAGATAGAATTTATGCCGAAGGTGAATGGTTAAACAGAAAATTCATTCTTATTGACACGGGTGGAATAGAAATAACTACTGAAGATTTTATTCTTTCTCAGATGAAAGAGCAGGCTCAAATTGCAATTGAAACTGCTGATGTTATAATTATGATTACTGATTTAAAAGCAGGTGTTACTTCTGCTGATGCTGATGTAGCTGATATGCTTGTAAAGTCTGGCAAACCTGTGGTGCTATGTGTTAATAAAGCAGACACTATTGGCAAAGTTCCTTTAGAATATTATGAGTTTTACAATTTAGGAATGGGCGACCCTATTGCAGTTTCTTCTGTTCACGGTCATGGAACCGGCGACCTTTTAGATGCAGTTTTTGAAAAACTTCCAAAGGAAACCGAACAAGAAGATGAAAGTGAAATAGTTAAAGTAGCTGTTATTGGCAAGCCTAATGTTGGAAAATCATCACTTATAAATTGCATTTTAGGTGAGCAAAGAGTAATAGTATCAGATGTTCCCGGAACAACCAGAGATGCAATAGATACTTATTTAGAAAATGAAAATGGAAAATTTATTTTTATTGATACTGCTGGAATTCGCAGAAAATCTAAGGTTGAAAAAAATATTGAAAAATATAGTGTTATTCGTGCTTTTATGGCTGTTGAAAGAGCCGATGTTGCTATTATTATGATTGATGCAAGAGTTGGAGTTACCGAGCAGGATACTAAAATTGCCGGTTTTGCTAACGAAAAAGGAAAGGCTTGTATAATTGTTGCAAATAAGTGGGATTTGGTTGAAAAAGATGGCAAAACTATGGAAAATACACGAAAGCATATTTTAGAAGATTTAGCATTTATGAGTTATGCTCCCATCCTTTTTATTTCTGCAAAAACTGGTCAAAGAGTTGAAAAACTCTATGAATTAATTAAATTTGTTAGTAATCAAAATTCAATTAGAATTTCAACAGGAGTTTTAAATGAAGTTTTGGCAGATGCGGTTGCTAAGGTTCAACCACCATCTGACAAGGGAAAAAGACTAAAACTTTTATATATGACTCAGCCCTCAACAAAGCCCCCTACTTTTATTGTGTTTGTAAATAGCAAAGATTTATTTCACTTTTCGTATCAGAGGTATATAGAAAATCAAATAAGAGCAACCTTTGGGCTTGAAGGAACACCAATTAGAATTATATCAAGAGAAAGAAATGATAAAGATAATTAAATATTTTCAATTTTTGTTATAAGAACGGAGATAAAAAATGAACAATATATTGTATTCATTCGTTTTACCGTCTATTATTGCTTATCTATTAGGAAGTATCAGTTTTTCCATTATTATTACTTGGCTTTTTTCAAAAAAGGATATAAGAGATTTTGGAAGTGGAAATGCAGGTGGCACTAATGTTATAAGGTCGGTTGGAAAATTTGCGGGAATTTCAACTATGGTTTTAGATATATTGAAATGCGTCGTGGCAGTTTTAATAGCAAAATACTTGCTTCCCGGTGGGCAAAATGCTATTGCTATGAGTTTAGCAGGCCTATTTTGCATATTAGGGCATATTTTCCCGATTTATTTTTCATTTAAAGGCGGAAAAGGTATTGCCGCAGGTGCAGGAATGATTTTAGTGCTTGATTATAGAATATTTATTATACTTATGGCTATATTTTTTCTTTCAATATTCATTACAAAATTTGTTTCGCTATCTTCAATACTTGGAGCTATTTCTTTTCCAATTGCTACATTTATCTTTGCAAAACCAGAAAACCAACTAATATTGACTATTAATGCTTTAATAGTTGCCTCATTAGTTATTTTTATGCACCACAAAAATATAAAAAAAATATTAAATGGAACGGAAAATAAAATTAAGTTCAAGAAAAGTTAGGAATTAGGAATAATTCACGGAACGCATTAATGCGTTCCCTACAATTAAACATCTAATAAAAGGAAGTGTTTTTATGTCTAAAATTGCTATAATGGGTTCTGGTGGTTGGGGAACTGCCATTGCGGTTATGACCTCAAAATTCGGTAACCAAATTTCCCTTTGGTCTGTATTTCCGGAAGAGATTGATACTATTATAAAGGATAAAGAGAACAAAAAATTGTTGCGTGGAATTGCAATTCCAAAAAACATTAACTTAACAAGTGATATTAACTGTGCAAGTGATGCTGATGTTGTAGTTCTTGCTGTTCCGTCCTTTGCCACAAGGAGCACTGCAAAATTACTGCAACCAATATTAAAGGAAAACACAATAGTTGTAAACATTGCCAAGGGCTTAGAGGAAAACTCCTCAAAACGATTATCCCAAGTTTTGCAGGAAGAACTTCCCTTATGCAAAATAGTTGTTATGTCTGGTCCTTCTCACGCTGAGGAGGTTGCGTTAGGTTTGCCTACAACAAATGTTGTATCCTCTAAGAATATTGAAACAGCTCAGGTAGTTCAAGATGTTTTTATGAACCCAACTTTTAGAATTTATACATCTTTAGATATAATAGGAGCAGAATTAGGTGGTGCATTAAAAAACATAATTGCATTAGCCGCAGGAATTATTGACGGTATGGGCTTTGGCGATAATACAAAAGCCGCATTAATGACAAGAGGCATTACAGAAATGGTTCGTTTAGGCGTTGCATTAGGTGCAAAGGCAGAAACCTTTGCAGGCTTAACAGGCTTTGGAGACTTAATTGTAACCTGCACGAGTATTCATAGTCGCAATAGGCGGTGCGGAATATTAATTGGTAAAGGTTATAATGTAGAGGATGCATTAAAAGAAATTGGAATGACTGTTGAAGGTTATAGGACAACCAAAGCGGCATATAAATTGGCATTGGATTTAGGTATTGAAATGCCTATTGTAAATGAAACCTATAAAGTTTTATATGAGAATAAACTACCGAAAGATGCAATTTTAGACCTTATGACAAGAATGAAAAAACACGAAACGGAAGACTTGTGGATTAAGTAGAGGTCAGAAAATTTGACGATTGACAATTAAATGTAGAATTAAGAAATAAAATATTAAAAGACGGATTTTAAAACCCGTCTTTTTTTATGCCTTTTTTTATTTTATTTCTTGCTCTAATTGGTCAAATTCTTTTGTTAAAAAAAATTCGCCTAAGGTAATTTCTAATCCATCACACAACTTTTTTATGGTTACGATAGAAATGTTTTTTCTTGAATTATCAAGCATACTATACACAGTTGAAGGAGTAACCCCTGACATAGTTGCAAGCTCATTTCTTTTAATTCCTTTTTCATTACATAAATTAATAAATCTTTTAGCAACAGCATTTTTAATTTTCATTATATTATCACCTCAATAAAATAATAATAAATATTACGCATATTCGTATACGCACTTGCGTTTTATTATAAAATTTGTTATAATTTACACTATAATGTCTATTTTGAGGTGAAAAATGAATTATATTCAAATTTTTTGTTATTTTATTGGACAAAATAAAGACTATCATACAAGATGACAGTCTTAACGATTTTGAATGTATAGAAAAAATCGTGTGTTTATTTAAAACAGCAGGAATAAGTGCCAAAATCCGCTTGATTTTTACTTCATATTATTAATAAGTTGCAATATTATCTTTTTTTGTTCAGAGGTTAATGTTCCCCAATTTTCTAAAATATTTTTTTGTTCCGCATCAAGAGAAAATACATCATCATTTGAAAAAAATTGTGATAATGTTATACCAAATGTTTTACAAATTGATTCAAGTGTTGAAATTGTAGGTGCATTATTGCGTTTAAATAAATTTGAAAGTGTTGATTGTGAAACTCCTGATAATTTTGAGAGTTTATATATTGTCCAATTTCGCCTTTTTAACAGTTCTTTAATTCTAAGTAAAATATTCATTTTTAACCCCATTCTTTGCGTAAATACACAATAAATAATTTGAGTATTGTGAACCTTTAATTATTATTAATTAAATAGTTCCATTTATTAAGTATTATACTTAATAAATTGGTAGCAAAACAGTTTTAATAGGGGTTGCATTATAACACCCATATGAGTTATAATTAATTATATAACTAAAGAGGAGTGAAAAAATGAATTATATTCAAATTTTTTGTTATTTTATTGAACAAAAAAAGTTACCAAAAGAAAAACTACCACAAATTAAAAAAAACCTTATCTATGAAATAGAAAGGCTAATTTTAGAAGGTGGCATATATTTCTTTTGTGGTATTTCAGAAGGTTTTAATATTTTAGCAATTCATACTGTGCTAAAACTTAAAGAAAAATTTCCGCACATAAAATTAGTGCTTGTTTTGCCATATAAACAACAAGAATTAATTTTAGATAAAAAGGAAAAAGAATTATATAATGAGTTTAAAGATAAAGCTGATGATGTGATATTTTTAGTTGATGTGTTTAGTGCATATTGTGCTAAAAAGGGAACTGAACATATATTAGATAATTGTGGGGCGATAATTTGTTATATTATTAAAGATAATGATTTTACGGAAATACTTAGCTATGCAAAAAGTAAAGATATTAAAATAATTAATATTGCACTTGATTTATAAATCTTAGGAAATATCCTTTATAAAAATTGTGGAACGGTTAAAACCGTTCCGCTTGGTCATTAAAGGCGACAACCGAAATTTTCCACTTTCCACTTTCCACTTTCCATTTTTAACTTTCAACTTTTTAAATTGTCAATCGTCTTAATTATCTTGTATTCAACAATAAATCCTTTGAATAAAGCAAATTAAATTCATTAAAGTCAAGTTTTACTACATCTGATTTTTTTACCCTTAAAACTACATCTTTTGCACTAACCATATCGCTTTGGTCAACATTAGGCCAAAAGTCTTCTTTAAAATCACTCTTTTTCCATTCTGAGTATAGATTCTTATAAAATTCTGGCGTATAGGCAAAAGAACTATTTTGCCATTCCAAACTATCTACTACAATATATGTTCCAAAATCTAAAATAAAAAATCCTTTATCTAACGACTCAACTGATCTTATTTTACTTGCAACAGAGCTATAAATCCTTGTCTTTTGCGAGTTTGGATTGCAAAAATTCTCAAGGGTTGAGTTAAATCTTTGCTGGCGAATTCTCAAAAGCATTGCTGGTGATAAACCTATATCCACATTATTTTCCTCAATTGAAAGCCTATGCAAAATTGCATCATTTACAGTTGAGGACATTTCATCGTAATTAATTTTTGCTGTATAATTCATTAATGCAGGTTTTAAAAACTCCACTTTTGAAGTGCTAATTAAATTAGCAAGTATACCCTCATTTTGTATCAATTCCTCTTTTTCGCATTTTGAAAGATATATCATTCTGAATTGTTGACAAAATAGCGAATTTATCATTAAATTATATTTTTTGCAAAGTTCATCAATAGTTGTTTTATCAATTTTAATTATTTCTATTGAACGAACATATATTTCATCCCAGGGCAATTCTGTTCTACCAATAAGAGTTTTTTCGTAATCCTTAGGTTTATTTTCACTCATCCATTCACAGCAAAGAGAAAAAAGTTCCACTGCCCTTTTATTGTTGGGATTAATTTGGCAGTAAATCCATCCAATATCAAATAAAGCAGAATAAATCCTGCTCTTAAAAACCAATTTTAGTTTTTTGAATTCTTGATCAGTACATAACTTTGTTAGCGAATAAACATAATTTAACTGGGATGAAGAAAGAGCATCAAAACTACCTTTATATTTTTCTCTAACATCGTTTACCACCATTAAGGCAACACTTTCATCTGACAAAGCATAGTCCTCAGCTAATGGAAAATGGCTTGCAAGAGAAGCATTTATCTCTTTTAGGTGTTTTGGTTCAAATGTGAACACTTTTAATTAACCTCCATTAACCTTCTGAATCTTTTATTGCTTTAACAGCCTTTGGCAAAGCATCTGCCGCCTCTTGAATATTAACCGTAACGGTTACTAATCTTTTTACAATTTCAGCTAAAGAACTATCAATTTGTGTTAGGGCTTCCGAAACCGTTTTTTCTATGCCAAGTTCAAAACGATCTGTTTGATTATCAACATCGCCCTTAAAATTACTAATGTTATTATTAAGTTGATTTGCAATAGTTTGCAGAGTGCTAATATGTGTTTCTAAGGATACATTAAGATTATTTATACTACCTGTAAAAGTACTTGAATATGTTTCGGCACTGGTTACAATTTTTTGATATTCAGCCGATACAGCCTCATTAATCTTTTCAGTAACATTACTTAAATTTTTATCAAGATTTTCACCAAAATCATTATATATATTTGAAATACCTGTTGAAAAGTTATTGGCAGAGGAATTAATATTTTGCGAAATTTCTTTTAAAGTATTTACCGTTTCTGAAATTGCATTAGTAGTTTCGCTTAGATTAGTTGAAAATTCTGATAGAACTCCCTTTGCGGCATTTTCAGTATTAACCTGCATAGCATTTACAGCTTCATTTAACATATTTGCTGTTTTTTCATTATGACTTGACAATTCATTTGTAGCCTGCAAAGCTAAGTTTTGTGCTTGTTCATTAGCTAAATGCAAACTCTTAATCATTTCATTATTATCATTAATATTTGTTTGCATTGAAGCTATTGATTGTGTTGCACTGTCCATAACAGTTCCTAATTCAATTATTTTATCACTAAGCATTGTAGCCGCAGATGAAACTGATGATGAAATAGCATTTGACTGTTCATAAGCATTTGTATAAAGATTAGATAACTCATTTATATTTGAAGTAACCTTAGTTAGTTCATTAGAAAAAGTAGCAGTAGTATTTTGCATAGAAAATATTACTTCGCCTTGCTTTTCAATATACTCAGTAGTTTTAGAAGCCATTAAATCAGCTAACATAACTGCTAATTCTTTCATTCCATTTTCTTGGGTTTTCATTGTTTGCTCTGAAATTTCTGCAATACGCTTTGTAGCTTCATTAACTGTTGGCAATAAATCCTTTGTAATAAGTTGATTATAATGATTATTTACCTTTTCTACTAAAACTCTATCGGTATATTCAGCAAGCTTTTTCGCCAAAAGTTCTGCTGCATTTGAAAAAAGTTCCTCTTGAGTAACAATTATGTCTCTTTTCATATTTTCTCTTGACTTTTTGTTTTGCTTTGATTGCAAAAAAATAAATATAACTATGATAATTAAAAATCCTACTACAATCTCAGCTATTAGCCCGAATGCTACAGGACCTGAAAGCATCTCATTCAAGAAATTTAGCATATTTTCCCCTCCAAAGTGTAAAATATAAT
>CAZFQD010000097.1:0-8623 GCA_964520885.1 uncultured Oscillospiraceae bacterium
GTGTTAAAATGCCAAAACCACGAAATGAAACAGGCGAAAAAAATTTAATTAGTTTAAGATTAAAAGAGCTTAGGAATAATGCTAAATTATCACAACGGAGTCTTGCTCAAAGACTTCAGTTGATAGGTATGGATATGGACAAAAATGTAATAACTCGCATTGAAACTAATAAAAGATTTGTTACAGATATTGAACTAAGAGCCATTGCAAAAATTTTTAATGTAACTTACGATTATTTAATAGACGGGATATTAAAATAACATTAAATCTTTTTTTTCATACATTTTAGTCTATACTCTTTTATATTATGTTCAAGAGGTGAGCAAGATGACAACAAACAAATACTCCGCAAATGAAGAGAAGTATCGTCAATTGGGTTTAAATATTTCACATTACAGAAAAATCAAAGGATTGTCGCAAGAGCAACTTGCCGAAATGGTTCATATTAGTAGAGGTCACTTAAGTCATATTGAAGCTCCTAATATGTCATCGTCATTTTCTATAGCAATGCTATTTGACATTTCTACTGCTCTTGGAATTGAAGTAAAGCAACTGTTTGAGTTTAAATAAGAGCTTTTCATTTATAAATAATTTAAATTTCTAATGAAATTCTAATCTAATTACAATTTTATCCTCATTGATTATATCTATAATAAATAGTGGAATAATATAAATAATATGATTATGAGGTTTAATATATGGCTTTTAATTCATTAAAAATTGGCGATTTAATTGCAAAGGTGCCAATTATTCAAGGCGGAATGGGTGTTGGAGTTTCTCGCTCCCGTTTGGCTTCGTCGGTTGCAAACCAAGGTGGAATTGGCACAATAAGTGGTGTTCAAATAGGCTTTTTAGAGGATGATTTTTATATTAATCCTTTAGAGGCTAATTTGCGTGCGTTAAGAAAAGAAATTAAAAAAGCAAGAGAGTTATCTCCAAAAGGTATTATTGCGGTTAATTTTCTTATGGCTATTCAAAATTATAATGCTATGGTCAGTGTTGCAATTGAGGAAGGTATTGACATAGTTGTTTCGGGTGCCGGGCTTCCTTTAATTCTTCCTGAGCTTGTAAAAGGCACAAAAACTAAAATTGCTCCTATTGTATCCTCTGCAAGAGCGGCAAAAATAATTTTAAAACAATGGGATAGAAAATATGACACAACTGCAGATTTAATAATAGTTGAAGGTCCTTTAGCAGGCGGACATTTGGGCTTTAATCAAGATGACCTTGAAAGTGGACAAACTCCATTATTAAAGGATATAGTGATAGATGTTATAAATGAAATTAAACCTTTTGAAGAAAAATATCACAAAATACCTGTAGTTGCCGCCGGAGGAATTTACACAAAGCAAGATATTGAAGAACTTTTAAATATAGGTGCTGACGGTGTTCAAATAGCAACACGATTTGTAGTAACCGAAGAATGTGATGCCGATTTAGCCTTTAAAATGGCTTATATTGACGCTAAGCAAAGCGATATTGAAATAATTAAAAGCCCTGTTGGTATGCCGGGCAGGGTATTAAATAATGCTTTTTTAAAGAATGTAAAAAACGCAAAGCAAAAGATAAACAGTTGTTTTGTTTGTTTAAAGGGTTGCAACCCAAATTTATCCCCTTATTGTATATCAGAAGCTTTAGTAAATTCTGTTAAAGGCAAGGTAAATGAGGGGCTTATGTTTGTTGGTAGCAATGCGTTTAGACTGAATAAAATGACAACGGTTAAAGAACTAATGCAGGAATTGACAATTTAACAAATTTAATGTTGAATTTATTAGTAAAATAATGTAGAATAAGTGTAGTTTAAATAAAGCTCGGAGGTTTAAAATTAATGACCAAGAAGCAAAATTACACTAATGAAAGCATTTCATCCTTAAAAGGGGCGGACAGGGTTAGAAAACGCCCGGGAGTTATTTTCGGTTCTGATGGAATAGAGGGCTGTTGCCACTCTGTTTTTGAAATACTCTCCAATTCTATTGACGAAGCAAGAGAAGGCTTTGGAGATAAGATAATAATTACTAAATATTATGATAAATCCATTGAAATTGAAGATTTTGGACGAGGCATACCAGTTGATTTTAACCAAAAGGAAAATCGCTATAATTGGGAGCTTCTTTTTTGTGAACTTTATGCAGGTGGAAAATACGATAATAATAGCGGTGTAAACTATGAATATTCCTTAGGCTTAAATGGTTTAGGGCTTTGTGCTACGCAATATGCCGCCGAATATATGGATGTTGAAATATATTCTAACAATACAAAATATTCTCTTCATTTTAAAGAGGGTGAAATTGTTGGAAAACTTATGCAAGAACCAGCTGACAGAAAACAAACAGGAACTAAAATTCATTGGAAACCAGATTTAAAGGTTTTTACTGAAATTGATGTTGCTTGCGAGTATTTTTTAGATTTATTAAAAAAACAAGCTATTGTGAATGCTCATTTAAAATTTATATTTAAAAATCAAACTGAAAAGGGTAATTTTGAAACATATAATTTTTGTTATGAAAACGGAATTATAGACTATGTTGCCGAAAGTTGTGGGCAAAATCCTTTAACTGGCATTCAGTTTTGGCAAGCAGAAAGGCGAGGAAAAGACAGAGAAGACAAACCCGAATATAAATTAAAAATGCAATTTGCTTTTTGCTTTTCAAATCAAACTCAACTTTTGGAATATTATCATAATTCAAGTTTTTTGGAGCATGGTGGCTCCCCTGAAAAAGCAGTTAAAAATGCTTTTTTATATGAAATTGACCGATATATTAAAGAAGTTAATAAATACACAAAAGGCGAAAGTAAAATTACTTTTTTGGATGTGCAGGACTGTTTGGTTTTAGTTTCAAATTCATTTTCCACTCAAACCTCTTATGAAAATCAAACAAAAAAATCTATTTCCAATAAATTCATAGCAGATGCTATGATAGAATTTTTGCGGCATCAATTAGAGGTATATTTTAAAGAAAACAAGCAAGAGGCAGACAAGTTAGCAGAGCAGGTTTTAATTAATAAGAGAAGCCGCGAAACTGCCGAAAAGGCAAGAATTAATTTAAAAAAGAAACTATCGGGCGGCTTAGATGTTACAAACCGAATTCAAAAATTTGTGGATTGCAGAAGCCGTGATATTGATAAAAGAGAACTTTACATAGTTGAGGGCGATAGTGCGTTAGGTGCTTGCAAGTTGGCAAGAAATGCTGAATTTCAAGCTATTATTCCTGTTAGAGGGAAAATCCTTAACTGTTTAAAAGCTGAATACGATAAGATTTTTAAAAATGATATAATTACTGATTTAATTAAGGTTTTAGGTTGTGGCATTGAGGTAAAACTCAAAGCGAGCAAGGATTTTTCCGCTTTTGATTTATCGGCTTTAAGGTGGGATAAGATTATTATTTGCACCGATGCCGATGTGGACGGTTTTCAAATACGAACCCTAATTTTAACAATGCTTTATCGTTTAACTCCAACACTTATTGAAGAGGGCAAGGTTTATATTGCAGAATCTCCCCTTTTTGAAATAACAACAAAAGATAAAACATATTTTGCATATTCAGATAAAGAAAAAAATGAGATTGTAGAGAAAATTGGCAATGTTAAGATGAATATTGCACGCTCAAAAGGTTTAGGAGAAAATGAGCCTGAAATGATGTCGCTAACCACAATGAACCCGCAAACAAGACGATTAGTTAAAGTTACACCCGACGAGGCACAGCTTACAAGCGATACCTTTGACTTATTGTTAGGTGATAACCTTCAAGGCAGAAAAGATTTTATTGCTGAAAACGGATATAAATATATTGAGTTAGCGGACATTAGTTAATTCAAAATTCACAGTAATACGAAATGGAGGTTTATATGAGTAAAATTAATACTTTTATGGACTTTTGTTCAGGAATAGGCGGAGGTAGGCTTGGTCTTGAAAAAGCAGGTCTTAATTGTATTGCTTATTCAGAAATTGACAAACAAGCTATAAAAACATATAATTTTCTTTATGATAATAATGAAAACAATTTTGGCAATTTAATGAATATTAATTCTGCTGAATTACCTTACTTTGATTTAATGATTGCCGGCTTTCCATGTCAAACCTTTTCGGTAATAGGTCAAAGAAAAGGTATGAATGATAGTAGGGGACAAATAATATATGGGCTAATAAGAATTTTAAAAGAAAAAAGCATCCCTTATTTTATTCTTGAAAATGTAAAAGGGTTAGTTAATCACAATAGTGGGCAAACAATAAAGCAGATTATCAACGATTTAAATGATGCTGGATATTCAGTTCGTTTTAAAGTATTAAATAGCTTGCATTACGGAGTTCCTCAAATGAGAGAAAGAGTATACTTTGTCGGAGTTTTAAAAAACTTAATTAACACGGAAAAAAAATTTGAGTGGCCACTACATATAAAACAACCTAAATTAAATGAGTATTTAATTGATAATTGTGAAGCAAGTTTAGATTTGGCTTCATTTGAAACATTTAATAGATACTTGAAAAATAAATATAATAATAGGAAATTTATTTTAGACGAGTTGCTAAAAGAGGACTATTTGGTTTTAGATACTCGCCAATCAGATTTAAGATTATATAGGGATAAAGTGCCAACACTCAGAACAGGAAGACATGGGATTTTGTATGTTCGCAGTGGAAAATTTAGAAAATTATCAGGTTACGAAGCGTTGTTGTTACAGGGTTTCCCTAAAAGCTATGCTGATAGAGTAAAAAATAAGATTTCGGACAAATATTTGTTGTGTCAAGCTGGAAATGCAATGACAGTAAGCACTATTGAAGCAATAGGTAGAAAATTAGTTGAATATGTGGGGTAAGATAATGTTAAAAGATGACTTAATAGCTCGTGGTTCAAATACAGCTAAGAATGGCTTTAAAAATGAAGATGATATAGCAAAAAAGTTTAATAATTGGGAAAGCGATATTGAAGCACAGGAATGGCTAAAAATAATGGGATATAATTTAAGTGAAATTGAAAAAGTTATAGCAATAAAACTGCATGGTTATAAAACTGATGTTCAAGTCCAAATAACAATATATCTTAAAAAAGCAATTTCTGCTGAAAACCTATCTATTAAATTAGTGAGTAATCCACAAGGCTTTAATCAAATTGATAAGAGATGGACAGATAAATATGTAGAAATGTGGGAAATCCCTGACGATATTACTTATTTACTTAAATTATTTACCGGTGAAATAAAACCTGAAAAAAGTAATGTTAAAGATAAAAGAAGAATGTTTCTTAATGAAATGAATGAGGATAACCAAAATAAGATAATAGATTTTTTTACAAAAAACAAAATATTAATTATCTCCGATATAATAAAAGGCAGAGGTTTGTTTTCGGCTGGTTGGATGTTAGTTTCCCTAAATATTAAAGGAGAAATATACTGGACATTAAAAAATATTAATTATGCAATGAACATTTTTGGTAATGGAGAAGTTAAAATTACTAATAAAGGAAGCCTGAAAATTGGGCAAATAACTATGCAAAGAAAAGGCGGAGACGGTGGCAGAGATACTGCAAATATGCTTCAATTTAAGATAAATCCCGCTATACTTTTTAAATAGGAAATGGAGAAGTTTATGAGTATTCTACATAGAGAACAAAAAATCACAGATACATTAGAACAAAATTATATGCCCTATGCTATGAGCGTTATAATATCCCGTGCAATACCTGAAATTGACGGGTTCAAGCCCTCTCATAGAAAATTATTATACACTATGTATAAAATGGGACTTATTAATGGTGCTAGAACAAAATCTGCCAATGTTGTTGGGCAAACAATGAAACTAAATCCTCACGGAGATATGGCTATCTATGAAACCTTAGTTCGTTTATCAAGGGGTTATCAAGCCTTGCTCCATCCATTTATTGATAGTAAGGGAAACTTTGGCAAGCATTATTCAAGGGATATGGCTTATGCGGCTTCCCGTTATACTGAAATTAAATTAGATAATATTTGCACTGAAATTTTCAATAATATTGATAAAGATACTGTTGATTTTTGCGATAATTATGACAGCACTATGAAGGAGCCTGTTTTATTGCCGATTACCTTCCCCAATGTTTTGGTTAGTGCCAATTCCGGAATTGCCGTAGGAATGGCTAATTCTATTTGCTCATTTAATTTAAAAGAGGTTTGCGAAACTACAATTGAATACATTAGAAACCCAGAACATATTATTGCACATACTTTAAAAGCCCCTGATTTTTCAACCGGTGGAAGCATTATTTTTTCTCATAGTGAGATGGATAATATATATAGAAATGGTAGGGGTAGTTTTAAAATTCGTGCAAAATATAATTTTGATAAGAAAAACAACTGTATAGAGGTTGTGCAAATTCCTTATACCACAACAGTGGAAGCTATTATTGATAAGATAATAGAGCATATAAAAGGTGGCAGAATTAAGGATATTTCAGATATTAGAGATGAAACTGACCTTTCTGGCTTAAAACTAACTATTGACTTAAAAAGAGGAATAGAACCCGACAAGTTAATGCAAAAACTATATAAAATGACTCCATTAGAGGATTCATTTGGCTGTAATTTTAATATTTTAGTTGGTGGAATGCCAAGGGTTATGGGTATTGCCGAAATTCTTGATGAATGGCTTGCTTTTAGAACGGAATGTATTAAAAGAGGGCTTTTTTATGAATTAAATCGCAAAAAGGCTTTACTACATTTATTATACGGTTTAAAAAAAATACTTTTGGATATTGATAAGGCTATTAAAATTGTGCGAGAAACCGATGAGGAAGCCGAAGTTGTGCCTAATCTTATGATAGGCTTTGGAATTGACGAGGTGCAGGCTGAATTTGTAGCCGAAATTAAACTTAGAAACTTAAACCGCCAATATATTTTGAAAAAAACCCAAGAAACAAGTAATTTAGAAAAGGAAATTGCCGAGATTGAAGAAACTTTGAACAGCAAAGCAAAAGTTAAAAATATTATTATTAAAGATTTGCAAACTGTTATTAAAAAGTATGGCAAGAACAGAAGCACCGATATTATTTTTGAAGATGAAATTGAAGTTTTCGTTGAAGAAGAGCATATTGAAGATTACCCTGTTAATCTTTTCTTAACAAAAAGTGGTTACTTTAAAAAAATTACCCCTCTTTCCTTGCGAATGGGAGGAGAGCATAAACTAAAAGAGGGAGATGTTATTTCTCAAACTATTGAAGCCACTAACAAAACTGAACTTTTATTCTTTACAGATAAATTTCAGGTTTATAAGGCAAAGGTTCACGAGTTTGATGACACAAAAGCAAGTGTTTTAGGAGATTATATCCCAACAAAACAAAGTATGGATGAGGGCGAAAATGTTGTATTTATGGTAGCTACCATTGATTATAGTGGTTATGTAATTGTTTGCTTTAATAATGGTAAAATTGCAAAAATTGAACTTTGCTCTTATGCAACCAAAACAAATAGAAAAAAACTTATAAATGCTTATTATGATAAGATTTTAGCAAAAGCATTTTTCCATATTACAAATGAAACCGATTTAGTTTTTTATGCTTCAAATGGCAAGGTGTTAATAATAAACACCGGTGCTTTAACTCCAAAATCATCTAAAACAACAGGTGGAGTTTCGGGAATGACACTTAAAAGCAAAAATTTCGTTTTTAAGGTTGAACCTTTAAAAGAAGAACTATTTAATAACTCGGATTATTATAAAACCAAAACCCTCCCTGCCGTTGGCTCGTTTTTAAAAGCCATTGACAAGGAGGATGACCAGTTAAAAATTGAGAATTAATCGTTACAGCAACAGCAAACGAACAATAATACTGCGGCACCAATAACTACCCACATTAAAATATCGTTATCATCATCAGGTTTACATCTATTTTCACTCATATTGATTTAACCTCCTTTCATAATCCTATTGTATTATATGGAAAGGGAAAGAAAAGTGTTAAAGCAAAAACTTTCCACTTTCAACTTTCAACTTTCCACTTTCCACTTTCCACTTTCAATTTTCAACTTATAAAAGGGGTGTAACAATATGCTCAATCTATTTAATTATATTAAAGATGTAAAAGACTATCCAAAAGAGGGTATAATATTTAAGGATTTAACTCCTATACTTTTAGACAAGAAAGCATTTGAATTTGCTACTTTGGAAATCTTATCTTTAATAAAAAAACACTTTCCACAGGCTACTCATATTGTTTCTCCTGAAGCAAGGGGATTTTGGTTTGGTTGCCCTGTTGCTGTTTTGGGCGGATATGGATTTGTGCCTGTTAGAAAACCAAATAAATTGCCAAGAGATACAAAAACAGTTAGTTACGATTTGGAATATGGCTCAGAAGTTTTATGTATGCACAGCGATGCAATTAAACAAAACGATAAGGTTGTTATTATAGATGATGTTTTGGCTACAGGTGGCACATTAGGGGCTATTGAGGAATTAGTAACTAATTCAAAAGCAACAGTTTTAGGCTCAATTGTGCTACTTGAATTATCATTTTTAAATGGTAGAGCCAATGCAAAAAAACCTATTAAAGCAGTATTAACTATTTAATAATATATATATTATTAATTTATAGTAATTTTTATTATAACAATTTAATAAAAAACAATTGACAAAGCAAACACATTATTGTATTATAAA
>CAZFQD010000098.1:0-8335 GCA_964520885.1 uncultured Oscillospiraceae bacterium
CTCTTATAGGCGGGCATTTCGGGATAGCTACAGGGTCAACAGAACCTTCATTTCAAGAAGGATTTATTGGTCAAGTTGATGATTTAATTGTTTTAGACAAAGCACTTAGTTTATATGAAATAAACAGATTGAAAATGGACTTGCTTTTTGTTGACGATACCCCAAGAGTTTCACCAAATTATGTAAAATATACTTTTAATAATGATACTGCTAATGAAGTGATTGATGAAAGTGGAAATAATGTGAATGGAACAAAGGTTGGCAATATTTCTTATGTTGATGGAAGAAAAGCTGGGGAGAAGGCAATTTCTTTAACTGATAATGCGTATATAAAGTTGGATGCTAAAGCAATTAATCCAAGAGGTCAAAGTTTTAGTGTACTTACATGGGTTAAATTTTCGCCTAATATTTCAAATGGAATGCATAGGATTATTTCAACCGGGGCTTATGGAGATTTTAGTTCACAGGGTTATATGATAGGTCTAAACAAGGATGAGTTTAATGGAAACGGCATAGCTACTCTTAAATTCGGTATAGGGTCACCAAATGGCAGTAGCACTATTTGGGAAACAGACATTATTGCTGGCAAGGATATTTTAGATAATAAATGGCATTGTATTATTGTCACATTTGATATGTCATATGCATTGGCTACAATATATTTAGACTGTTTTTCTGTTGGTGGAGACAGAAATTTCAATCCTGCTGTTAATAGTGCAGAATCAGCTGCAGATTTTATTGCAATTGGCGGGCATTTAGATAATGGAGTTATCCAAGATTCATTAGGAGCACAAATCGATGATCTGGCAATATATGATTCTGTATTAGGAATTGAAAATATCATTTCACTTAGTACCGATTCTTCTCAGAGCCCAAATACATTAGATAATATACTGTATTTTATTTTTATATTTTTAGTATCGGGTTTACTTTTAGTAATATTAATTAGACGCAAATATTTAGTAAAATAGAGAATAATGAGGTGTGAGTGTGTTATCACAAAGAAAAGAAATACGACTGATTGCATTAATTATAATATTTGTATTCTTATTTGCATTGTTGACCGGTTGCTTTAAAAAAGGAGGAACTCAATCGAGTTCCTTACAGATAATAAATAGCGAGATTAGTTCTATAGTAAATAGTGCAACAGGTGATATATCTTCAATAGAAAGTGGAATTCAAAGCAGTAATAACAACACCGCAAGTTTTAATTCAAAAGTTATCAGTTCACTTTCCCCAGTAGTTGCAAATAAAATAACTATTAACAAGGATTTGAAAGGTGATTTTGTGTTAAATAATATTAATCCACAGAGTCAAAATATTGTCGTTGATTTGCAAAAACGCTCGGGGATGCCACTTTTTAAGAAAATATCTCTATTTACTATTGGTGGCACACCTATGGATAAATTGGGAAGAGATATCAAATGGTTAGATGCACTTAGAGCACCAACAATGAGGTATCCCTTATGTATTTGGGGTTCAGATTATTTTGAAAATAATGTAAAAAAATGGATTGATACCGCATATGACTTGCCAGGCTCATTATTTATGAAAGCTGGCAATACTATGTATTGGCATTTAGGACAAGTTGAGGCAGCATATAATTATCAAAGAGCCGGAGCGGATACTGCAAATGTTAAATTTTATCCCCCTGTATTTGGTACTTGGGATAAAACTTGGGAGGTTGCTGCAAAATACATTAAGGAGGAAAAAATCAGATCATATTACGAAGTACTTAATGAATGTGATCATAACGCTTGGTATAAAGGAACATGGAACGAATATATTGACATCTATAATCATACAGCGAATGCACTAAGAAAAGGAAATCCTGATGCTGAAGTAGGTGGCTTATCTTCTGGAGGTATTTCACGAACACTTGGTACCGCAAAACTAAATGATTTTTTAAACTCTGTTCAAAATAATATGACTCCTATTGATTTCGTTTCCTATCATGATTATTTTCAGGTCTATAATAATGATACCAATATTCTCAGAGATGAGCTGGATAAAAGACCTTATTATAAAACGGTTCAAATGCATTTAAATGAGTTTAATGTGTATTGGCCCAGTGATGTATATAGTGAAACTAAATCAGATACATTTATGAAGACATATAAGCCTGTATCTCTTGCATTTGATGCTTTTCAATGGCTTTCTGAGCATCCTGAGATTACAATAATAAGTTGGGCAACATTTATTGATAATTTTGAAGGGTTAGGAGTGATAGATTTTGATGGTAATCCATTAGCAACATACAATGCTTTAAAAATTTATCAAAATATGCCCATTGATAGAGTGAGACTTATTTCAAATATCCCTTCTGTAAAAGGCATGGCCTCAACTGATAGCCATAAATCGGGGATTGTATTATGGAATACCTCTAAAAATGAACAATTGGTTAATCTAGGTCTTAATAATCTGCCTTTTTCAGTTGCGAATGTCTCGGTTTATAGAATTGACAGCAATAATGCAAGTTATGGGGATAATAAATTGAAGAGTAATTTGAATATTATAGAAAAAATAGAAAATTGCAATTTAAAAAATATTCAGTGGTCGGGAAAAATACCTGCTCTTGGGGTGGTTTATATTGAAATTGATGACCAAAGTAGTTTATCAGAGTTAAACCAGCGAAATAAAATAGGCACACTTATTAGAAAGGATTATTATTTTGATAACAGAAAAAAGAATACATATTCAGAATGGGATGATCTAACCTCTATAGTGTACATTGGCATGGGTACAAATGATATCGGACGTGCACTTAGTAGTATTACAATGGAAAATGTTAAAGATACCATATCAGTAAATACAAAATTAACTGGAAGTTTATCTTCAAAAAGTGCAAATAGTACACTTGGTATCAGAGTAGATTATAGAAATAAATCAAAGATGTATAATAAATCTGTTCTATATCAGTATAAACCGGTTGCAGGAAGCGGAAATTCAGAATTTCCTTGGGGGACTAAGACAATTCCATCAAAAATTGTTAATCTTACTGACTTGAGCAAATTTAACATCAATATTAAGAGTGAAGCTCCGAATGATTGGGACGGGCGTGTAATTATATCCTTTCAAATGCAAGATTGCGGTAATGGTTCAGAAGCAAAGTTTATACTTAAATAATTTTATTGGAGGAGAGTTTAAATGAATTTTAAGAGGATACTGGCATTATTGGTTTGTCTGATTCTATTTGCAACGATTTTCTGTAGTTGTAAAAAAGCAACACCAAGTATTAATTCGGAAAGCAATTCTAAAATTGATGTTAGTTCAAATTCTGAAATTGTTACATCAAATGAATCGCTTCTTGATAGTAGCGGACAAGTATTATCAAGTTCTAACGCTACATCAAAAGTAAATAGTGGAAACAGTTCTAATTATAATACAGTTGTAAAAAAGGTGTTTTCTCCTGCAATAAACATTACTATGATTAGGTCCACCACTTCAACTATGGAAGCAGACTTAGCAAAAACAACCAATCATGAAACATCTACTAATAATAGATTTAATAAGCTTTTTCTTGATAAGCTTGGAATTAATATAAAATATGAATGGGTTGCTAAGGATGAAGTATATGGTCAAAAATTGAATCTTGATTTGGCAACTGGAAAAATGCCAGATTTTGTGGCTGTTAATTCTTCACAAGTTAAACAACTTTATTTGGCAGGACTTATTCAGGATATGACACAAGTGTATAATAATTATGCATCTGCGGAAACAAAAAAAATTATGGAAACCGAAGGTAAAGGTGCATTTACAGCAGTAACATTTGATAAAAAGTTGATGGCGATTCCTTCAACATGGGGATCGTATGATAGAGCACAATTTATATGGATAAGAAATGATTGGTTGAAGAAATTAGGTTTGGGTGCACCTAAATCTATGGAAGATGTAATTAATATTGCTGCAAAATTTACAAATAATGACCCTGATGGTAATGGGCTAAAAGACACATATGGTTTGGGACTTCAAAAAGATTTTAGGAATTCAACAGGCGGGATAATAGGATTTGTAAATGGATATAATGCTTTTATTGATACATGGATTCCGGATTCAAGCGGGAATTTGATGTTAGGTGATTTGAGTCCAAATATGAAAACCGCTTTACTAAGCCTTCATGATATGTATAAAAATGGATATATTAGCCTTGAGTTTGGAGTAGCTGATACTTCAAAAATAGCATCTCAAATTGCAAATAATAAAGTTGGGATGTTTTATGGTGAGCACTGGATGCCTTTATATCCCTTACAAGATAGCTATAATTTAAATCCAAATGCTGACTGGAAGGCATATCCAATAGTTGGTGTTGGCGGGTCGAGTGTTAAAAATCAACTTCCAATTGGAACGACTAGTTTTTGGGTAGCAAAGAAAACAACGAAATATCCTGAAGCCATTATGATGATGATTGATTTGCAGTATTCAAATAAGGATCCATATTATTATCGGTCAGTTGATGCACCTAATGCCTGGTGGTTTTCACCAATTCAAATTCAGGATCCACTTGTTAATGTAAAAACATTAGATGCAGTTCAGGGGTGCTTAAAGGGGGCAGATGCATCAAAGTTGGGACCTATTGATTCTGGCATTTGGTCACAAATTCAAAAATTTAAGAATGGTGATAAAACATATTGGAATATGTGGGCTATTTATGGAGATGAGGGAAATTCTATTTCTATACTGAAAAAATATATAGATAATAATTTGTTTTTTAGATCTCCATTTGTTGCCGCTCCAACTGATTCAATGATAAAAAAAGGAGATACACTTACAAAATTAAAAGATACAGTGTATACTAAGATAATTATTGAAGATGGTGGTGCTGCAGTTTATGATAAATTTGTTAACGATTGGAAAAATCTTGGCGGAAATGACATCACAAAAGAAATTAATGATTGGTATAGTAAAAATAAGTAACAAATCTTAATTATTAAAAATTTACTCATTTAATTATATATCAATAAAAATAGTTGGATATCCAACATGAATCCATTTAAAAAAATGATTTTTACATATTTAAAAAATAAATTTTAAAAGAGTGTACAAATATGTTAATTAATAAAACAAAAAAAATAAATAATTTGTCATTATATATAATGCTTTTACCTGCAACTATTGTTTTAATTATATTTGCTTATTTACCACTAATGGGAATTGTTATTGCTTTTCAAGATTTTATACCGGCCAGAGGATTTTTTGGGATTCAAAAATGGGTTGGATTAGATAATTTCAAATATATTTTCACTATGCCGGATACTATGCAGGTAATTTTCAATACTGTATATATAGCTTCATTCAAGCTTTTTTTTGGTTTGATTTTAGCAGTGGCAATTGCTATTTTATTAAATGAGATTAGAAACAAGACTTTTAAAAAGACTATACAAACAATAATTTATATGCCACATTTTTTGTCATGGGTTCTTTTGTCAGGAATTTTTATTGAATTGTTATCTCCGTCAACGGGCTTAATAAATAAATTTATTGAACTTTTCGGGTTTAAACCTATATTCTTTTTAGGTGATAAGCATTGGTTTCCTATAACAATGATTATTACTGATATTTGGAAGGAACTTGGCTTTGCTACAATTATATATCTTGCTGCTATAACAAGTATAGATACACAACTTTATGAGGCAGCAACTGTTGATGGAGCAGGAAAATGGAAACAAATATGGCATGTAACTTTACCCGGAATGAGAATGATAATTGTTCTTATGTCTTTACTTAGTATAGGAAATGTTTTGAATGCAGGATTTGACCAAATTGTTAATATGTACAATGCTCAAGTTTACGAAACTGGCGATATACTTGATACTCTTGTTTATAGGCTTGGTTTGATTGATGGACAATTTAGTGCTGCAACTGCTGTTGGATTGTTTAAATCAGGTGTATCTGCTGTTCTTATAGGTACTTTTTATTATTTATCATATAAATTTGCAGATTATAGAATATTTTAATGATTGGTGTGCTGTGATAAATGAAAAAAAAAATAAATATTAAAAATCGTATTTTTAAAGTAATTATATATTCTACATTAATTTTAATTTCTTTGACTTGCGTTTTACCAATAATAAATTTACTTGCAGTATCATTTAGTGATAAGTCATCTTCTGTTGCAGGATTAGTAGGCTTTTGGCCTATTAATTTTACATTAGCTTCTTATAAATATATAATAAATCAGCCTGCTTTTTGGAATGCAATGAATTGGACAGTTGGAAGAGTTATTTTAGGTGGAGGAATAAACTTATTATTGACAGTTTTAACTGCTTTTCCATTATCTAAGCAGACAAGTGAGTTTAAACATAGAACATTGTTTGCTTGGTTTATGTTTGTTACGACAATTATCAGCGGTGGATTAATTCCTTATTACATACTTATTCAAACGATGGGTATAAACAACACAATATGGGCACTTGTTTTACCCTCCGCCCTACCAGTGTTCAATGTAATTATATTACTTAATTTCTTTCGTCAGATTCCAAAGGAACTATCAGAAGCTGCATATATCGATGGTGCTGGTCATAATACAATATTGTTTAAGATATTTTTGCCTATATCCATGCCAGCATTAGCAACCATTACGCTCTTTTCAATAGTAGGACATTGGAATAGTTGGTTTGATGCTATGATTTATATGGATAATCCAGTTAATTATCCTTTGGCTACCTATTTGCATAGCATAATTGTTAATAATGATACTACTGCTTTAAAATCAATTCAGGAAATGGCATTTGTTTCAGAGAAGACAACAAAGGCTGCCCAAATATTTGTAGCAATGGTCCCAATTCTTATAGTTTATCCCTTTTTACAAAAGTATTTTGTTAAGGGTATGATTATTGGGAGTGTAAAAGGGTAAAAGCAAATACAAGGAGTGTAAATATGCAAGAAAAAATAATTAAATATACATTAGGTGAAACTGATATTTTTTATGTTAAAAATAAAGATAACAGCACTGGATTACTTTTATATCCATCTGTATTAAATGAGCAACCAAACATTGATTGCTTGAATTGTGATTCAATGATACAAGTAAAGTTTATTGATGATGCACATTGGATTGAATTTTCTCAAGGTCTTACAATGAGAAATAGTGTTAGTGTTCATAATATATGTATCACAAATCAAATATTAGAAGAAGAGAATGAGAATATTTCTAAGATAATAACTTTTCTTTCGGATAGAAGAGGAAATGAATATATTCACACATTAAAATATTTTAAAAACTGTAACGCATGTGAGATATTTATAGAATATATAAATAATTCAAGCGAGTTAAAAGTACTTGAACTTTTTTCTTCATTTTCTGTATCAGGAATAAAAGTAATGACGAAAAATGAATTTTCAACAAATGGACTTATATTACATAGATTAAGAAGTTATTGGAGTACTGAAGGCAGATGTGAAAGTGCACCTTTTGAAAGTTATGGGCTTGAGCAATCTTGGGGTGAACAAGGAGCGAGATGTGAACGCTTTGGCCAAATTGGAAGTATGCCGGTTAGGAAGTTTTTCCCTTTTGTAGCTATTGAGGATAAGAATAATAATGTAGTTTGGGCTGCACAAATTTTTGCTCCTTCAACTTGGCAAATGGAGGTCTATACAATAAGTCGTTGTGCATCATTGTCTGGTGGACTTGGGGACAAAGAATTTGGTCATTGGCGAAAGAATATCTTTCCAGGGGAAAAGTTCTCATCATTATCTGCGTATGTGACAGTATGCATAGGCAATATTGATGATGCCTGTAATAATCTTGTTTCTATTCAGGAAGAAAAATTAACAAATATACCTAAGAGCGAAGAACATTTGCCAATTATTTTTAATGAATATTGCACATCGTGGGGAAATCCTTCTCAAGAAAATATAATAAAAATAGTTAATTTCATAAAAGATATTGGAGTTGATTATTTTGTTATAGATGCCGGATGGTATGCTGTTGATGGAAAAGGTTGGTTAAATACCATAGGCGATTGGATTCCCAATGAGAAATTATTTCCTAAATCAATTAGATATCTTGCGGATTATATTAGAAATAAAGGAATGGTGCCTGGGATTTGGTTTGAGTTAGAGGTATGTGCATGTGATAGTGAAATATATAAAAACATAGATATGCTATTACAATGTGGTGGTATTCCGGTAAATGCTAAACGGAGAAGATTTCTTGATTTAAGAATGCAGAATGTAAAAGATTATATTCGTAAAAAAGTAATGAATTTTATAAAAGATAAAAGTTTTGGATATATAAAAATTGATTATAACGATAGTATTGGTATTGGATGTGATGGTGCTGAGTCCTATGGTGAAGCATTAAGACAGATTGAAGAAGAATCAATAAATATTTTTA
>CAZFQD010000099.1:0-8257 GCA_964520885.1 uncultured Oscillospiraceae bacterium
CATTTGCTATTAGATATAAATCTTTATCTAATGGCTTTTTCATTTTCTGCGATTCAAAAATATCATAATCTTTAATTTTATTGTTTTTCATTACTACAACTCTATTTCCTATGCCTGCAGATAATAAATCAACTGCTTTATAACCCATTTGACTTCCGATAATCCTATCTCTAACCGTTGGAGAACCGCCTCTTTGAACATGACCTAATACTGAAGACCTAGTATCAATATTTGTTCCTGCACAAATATTATTCGCCATTTCTTCAACACTTGTTTTTTTATTATGCACAACACCTTCAGCAACAATAATAATAAAATCTTTTTTGCCTTTTTCTCTGGCTTGAATAATTTTATCTATAACATCCTTTTCAAAATCAAAATCAAACTCAGGAACTAAAATTACTGATGCCCCAACAGCAATACCGCTTTCTAAAGCAAGCCAACCTGCTCCTCTACCCATTACTTCAACAACAGTGCATCTCTCATGAGATTGAGATGTATCACTTATTCGGTCAACCATTTCAACTATTGTATCAAGTGCTGTATCATATCCAATTGAATAATCACTTGAACATATATCATTATCAATTGTTCCTGGTATTCCTACACATAGAATACCACGCATTGATAAATCTGCTGCACCTCTAAACGAACCATCACCGCCAATTACAACAATCCCATCAATTCCAAATAGTTTGCAATTTTTAATGGCAATTTGCATACCTTCTTCTGTTTTGAATTGTTCACACCGAGCAGTATATAATATTGTTCCACCTCTATCAATAATATCTGAAACTGCAAAATTATTTAGTTCAAAAATATCTGGTTTATCTAATAATCCTCTAAAACCATGTCTAATGCCCTTTACTTTTATTCCGCGATTTATTGCTGTTCTAACTACTGCTCTAATTGCGACATTCATTCCCGGTGCATCTCCACCACTTGTTAATACACCAATTGTTTTTATTTTCTTATCCAATTAAACTTCCTCCTATATGCCTGTAGAATATTATAATTATTAATATTATTTTATTATAAATAAAAACAAAAAGCAACATTAATACAAAATTTTTTGCTTTTTTTTACTTTAATACTACATTTTCATCTCCTAATAGTTTTTTTAAATCAGCCAAAACTTCTTTTCCGTTTGAAGTAAAATTTAATATTACTTTTTTATTATCATTAATAAAGACAATTATTATTTTTTCATTTCCTTGATTATTTTTTAGAATTTCCTTAGCTTTTATATATTTTTTACTATTAATACTCTCTATTTTTAAATATATTGTTTTTTGTCTAACTGAATTTTTTTCTAATAGTTCAATAGAATTGCAAACTATTTTTGGTGTTTCATCTTCCTTTTTATTTATTTTTCCCCATACTGAAATTGCTATCCCTTCAAATAAAACATTTCTTAACTTGCTAAATGTTTGTGGAAATACAATTATTTCAATCATTCCAGATAAATCTTCAATATTTATAAATGCCATAGACAGATTGTTTTTTGTTGCTTTAATCGTCATTGTATTTATTATTCCTGCTATTCTAACAAGTTGACTATCTTTAAAAATATTATCTTGCTCTTCAAATGATAATAAAATAGAATTTATTGAAACCGCTTTAATTCTATTTGCATTTTGGCTGTAATCAGACATTGGATGCCCTGAAAAATACAAGCCAGATATTTCTTTTTCCATACTTAATATTTCCGATTTAGAATACTCGTCAATAATTGGATAAACAAAATCACTTGTGCCTTGCTTTCTAACATTATTATTAAAAAACATATCAATTTGCCCTTCAATATTTTTCCTGCTCGAATTAGAAATTTCATCAAGCATTGCATTGATTGACAGCATTAATTGTCTTCTATTTTGAGAAAATCCATCAAATGCACCACATTTAATTAGGCTTTCCAAAGCCCTTTTATTTAATTCCTGACCACTCATTCTTTTGCAAAAGTCATAAAAAGATGTAAAAAGTCCTTTTTTATCTCTTTCTACTTCCAAAGCCTTAATAAAACCTCTACCTACATTTTTAATTGCAACTAATCCAAATCTAATATTATTACCACTTACAGTAAAACCATCAATACTTTCATTTATATTAGGATGTAAAACTTTAATTTTTAATCTTGAACATTCTTCAATATACTGTGAAACCTTGTCGCTTCTGTCCAAAACACTAGTTAATAGGGCCGCCATATATTCTTTAGTATAATGTTTTTTAAGATATGCAGTTTGATATGATAAAACTGCATACGCCGCCGCATGGCTTTTATTAAATGCATATTCAGCAAATTTTGCAATTTCATCAAATATCCCGTTGGCAACCTTTTCGCTTATACCATTGTTTACTGCACCTATATTTTCATCGCTACCAAATAAAAATCGTTGTCTCTCTTTTTCCAACAATTCGCTCTTTTTTTTAGACATTGCTCGTCTAACTAAGTCAGCTCTACCATATGAATAGCCAGCCAATTCTCTAACTATTTGCATAACTTGCTCTTGATAAACGATACATCCATTGGTTACTTTCAATATTTTTTCAAGTAAAGGATGCTTATATTTTATCAAGTTTGGATTGTTTCGGTTTTCAATATATTTAGGTATGCTATCCATAGGACCCGGTCTATAAAGTGCTATTACTGCTATAATATCCTCCATATTTGAAGGTTTTAAACTCGTTAACACTTGCCTTATTCCATTTGACTCTAATTGAAAAGCTCCCAATGTATGCCCTTCAGAAAGCATTTCATAAACCTCTTTATCATTTTCATCTATCTTTAATATATTAAACTCTGGTTTTCTTTTATTAATTAATCGGACCGCATCACTTATAATAGTTAAATTTCTAAGTGCTAAAAAATCCATTTTTAGTAAACCTAATTCTTCTAAGGTATTCATAGTAAATTGAGTAACAATAGATTGGTCGTTTTTCTGTAAAGGCACATAACTTGACACTGGCTGAGCGGTTATTACCACACCTGCCGCATGAGTTGAACTATGGCGAGGCATTCCTTCTAATCTTTTTGAAGTATCAATAAGTTCCTTTATTTTCTCATCATTTAAATAACTTTCCTTTAACTGCGGTATTGTTTCAATTGCCTTTTCAATTGAAATATCCTTCTCAAAAGGTATTAGTTTTGCTATATAATCAACATCATTATATGGTAGTCCCATTGCTCTGCCGACATCCCTTATAGCAGACCTTGAAGCCATTGTTCCAAAGGTAATAATTTGTGCCACTCTATCTTTTCCATACTTTTCTATTACATAATCAATTACTTCTTGTCTGCGAATATAACAAAAATCAATATCTATGTCTGGCATTGAAATTCTTTCTGGATTTAAAAATCTTTCAAATAATAAGTCATATTTAATTGGGTCAACATCAGTTATTCCTAAACAATATGACACTAAACTCCCTGCGGCAGAACCTCTGCCAGGCCCTACAGGAATTTTATTAACCTTGGCATATTTAATAATGTCAGACACTATTAAAAAATAGTCAATATATCCCATTTGTTTAATTGTATTTAATTCATATTCTAATCTTTGCTTAATTGTATTGTTTTCTTCTTTATATCTATCTAAAAGCCCCTGCTGGCTCATATTTTTCAACAATTCAAAAGCATCTTGACCATCATCAATATTAAAATGCGGTAAAAATACTTTATCAAATTCAAAATTTACATTGCATTTGTCGGAAATTTTAACAGTATTATTTAATGCCTCTTCATTATCGTAAAACAAAGTTCTCATTTCTTTTTCGCTTTTTAAATAAAATTCATCAGTTGCAAAGCCCATATTTGAGCCTTCAGCAATTGTTCTGCCTGTTTGAATACAAACAAGAATATTTTGAACCTTACTATCTTGCTTATAAATATAATGAACATCATTTGTTACGACTAAAGGAATATTTGTTTCTTTTGATAATTCAATTAATCCTTTGTTTACAATAATTTGCTCTTTAATATTATGGTCTTGCAATTCTAAGTAATAACTATCATTCTCAAAAATATTTTTATACTCTAATGCTAATTGTTTGGCTCCATTATAATCTCCTTTTAACAATAAAGCAGGAATTTCTCCAGCCAAACAAGCACTAAGTCCAATTAACCCTTTTGAATACTTTTTTAATAATTCATTATCAATTCGAGGTTTAATATAAAAACCTTCAGTCCAAGCCAATGATACCAATTGAATTAAGTTTTTATAGCCTTCATTATCCTTAGCTAATAATATTAAATGAGAATACTCTGCATCTAATTCCTTGCTTTTATCAAAACGACTTCGTGGAGAAATATAAACCTCACATCCTATTATTGCCTTAATTCCTTCTTTTTTTGCCGCCTTGTAAAAATCTATTACTCCATTCATTACACCATGATCAGTTATAGCAACCGCTAGTTGCCCCATTTCTTTTGTGCGAAAAATTAAGTCCTTTATTCTACAAGCACCATCTAAAAGGCTATATTCACTATGATTATGAAGATGGACAAAGCCTTTCATTATTGACACTCCTTATTTTTTTGGTAAAAATTGAATAATTTTTTTAAGCCTATTATTAATTGCCGACTTGCTTAATGGTGGTACTAAACACTTACCCAACTCACTTAAAGATAAATCTTCATTTTCTAATCTAAGAATGGCAATCTTTTTTAATTCATCAGTTAAATACATAAATTGACCACTTTTAATTAATTCATTAATTGCTCTTTTGTGTTCAGAAGAGGCATTAATAGTTTTAGAAATATTTGCTGTTTCACAATTTGTTACTCTATTTGCAGTATTTCTAATTTCTTTAAATATTTTTGTGTTCATTATCTCAAATTCGGATTTTTTTGCTCCCATTATATTTAAGATGTCTTCAATAGCACCACTATCTTTAAAATAGGTAACATAATTAGATTTGCGAATAATATTTTTCGGCGATAAGTCGAACTCCATTAAAAGCAAATTAATGTCTTGATTTAATTTAAATCTTGGAGTGGAAAATTCCAAATGATAAGATTTGCTTGGCGAAGAAATAGTGCCTCCTGATAAAAAAGCCCCTCTAATAATTGAATTTTTACAGCAATCATCTGATAATAATTTATAATCTAATCTTAAAGCTACACCACTAATATTAGCACCTAAACTCATTATAATGCGACTAATAACATCTGATTTGGTTAACGATAAAATATAGGTTTTGCCATTTTTATTTTCTCTTTCTACAATTTGTGGTGTTAAATTAATTAATCTATTGAAGTGAATAATAGTTCTTTTAACTACTTCTACATTTTCGGTAATGATTTTTATTTCATTTTCATTAAATGTATTTGCAAATAACAAAATACCGTACAATTCAGAAATCGCACAGCACTTACTTATATTAATATTACATAGTTCTTTTTTTACATCATAACAAAAACTCATAACATCCTCAATCTCAATTAATTGATGTTTTTTAATATATCTCTATGATAAACATCTGCCTCAATATCTAATTCTTCAAGATATTTTTTTATTTTTTCTGCTATTGCAACCGAACGATGTCTTCCGCCTGTGCATCCAATTGCGATTACTACACTTGATTTGCCTTCTTCAGTAAACAAAGGCATTAAAAAAGTAAGCAAATCATTTATTTTATTAAGATATTCTAATGTTTTAGGCCATTTAAACACATAGTCAATAATAGGTTTTTCCAATCCGCTAAAACTTTTTATATTAACATCATAAAATGGATTTGGAAGACAGCGAACATCAAAAACCATATCTGCTTCACTTGGTATTCCGTGCTTAAACCCAAATGACATAACCGATACTGAAATATTCTTTTTACCATCTAAAAATATTTTATCAATTTGTTCTTTTAATTGAGTTGGTGTTAAGTAGGTCGTATCTATAACGCAGTCAGCAACTTCCAAAAGTGGTGCTAATGCTTTTCTTTCAAAGTCAATTATTTCATAAAATGACCCTTGGACACTGTCAGATAAAGGATGTTTTCTACGGGTTTCTTTATATCTTCTAATAATCGTTTCATCCTTAGCATTAAGAAATACAACACTATATTGAAAGCCAACTTTTTGCATTTCTTGAAGTTCATCAATCAATTTTTCAAAAGACTCTCCACCTCTAATATCGGTTACAATAGCAACTTTATCCATTTTTCCTTGAGAACTAAAACATATTTCTGCAAACTTAGGTATAAAAGCTAAAGGCATATTGTCAACACAATAAAAGCCTAAATCTTCTAATGCTTCAATAGCACGGCTTTTCCCAGCTCCAGACATACCAGTTATGATTGAAAATTTCATTTTTTCACCCTCTACTCGCCTATTTTTAATATCTCAATTTCAAGTGATACTCCAGAAAACAAAAACACCTTTTGCTTAATAATTTCAATTAATTGCTCTACATCACTACAACAAGCTTTACCTGTATTAATAATAAAACCACAATGTTTTTCGCTTACCATTGCACCACCAACAATAAAACCTTTTAGGCCACAATCTTCAATAAGTTTACCTGTGTAAAAGCCTTCTGGTCGTTTAAAAACACTTCCTGCACTTGGGTATTCAAGTGGTTGTTTCTCCAATCTTTTATTGCTTATCTCATTCATAATTAATTTTATTTTTTCCTTGTTTTCAGTTTTTAATTTAAGTATTGTAGATAAAATGCAAATATTTCTATTTGAAAAAACACTTTTTCTATACGAAAACAAATGTTCTTTACTATTAATAGTTTCAATTTGCCCCATTTCATTAATAAATGTCGTTTCAATAACAACATCCTTCATTTCTCCACAATATGCTCCTGCATTCATATACACTGCTCCACCAATAGTCCCTGGAATTCCATATGCAAATTCCAAACCACTAAGACAATTATTATATGCAAGTGTGCAAACCTTTGATAAATTTGTTCCAGCTCCCACAATAAGTTTTTCATCATTAATTATTTCTATTGAATTTAGGTTGTTGGTGCAAATAATTACACCATTAAACCCTTTATCTGAAACTAAAATATTCGAGCCTTTTCCCAAAATAAAAAATTTTACTTTTTCTTCTTTACATAAATTTATTATGTTTTTAAATTCATCTAATCTTTTAGGGCTTAAAAATAAATCAGCATTTCCTCCAATTTTAAATGTAGTATGTTTTGATAGAGGTTCATTTAATTTATATGGTATATTATTTCCATTAACTAAATTAATTATCTTTTCTAAATTCATATTTGACCTCATTTCTTTGCTAAAATATCTCAACATTAATACATTTCTTTCTTTAAAGAATCAACAATTATTAATTATCATTTTGCTTTATTTAAATCATTTGTTATTCTTTCATTCAATTCTTCGGCAGCATTATAACCAAAGCGTTTTTGCCTATTATTCATTGCAGCAACTTCAATAATTATTGCTAAATTTCTACCCGGCTTTATGGGAATTCTAAGGGAAGGAATTTTTAGTCCTAAAATTTCTATTGTAGTATTTTCCAAACCTAATCGTTCATATGTTTTGTTTTCATCCCAATATTCTAATTCGATAACTAAATTAATCTTTTCAGACTCTTTTACAGCACCCATACCAAAAATTCGTCGCACATCAACTATTCCTATTCCTCTTAATTCAATAAAATGACGAATTATACCAGGAGAAGAGCCTACTAAAGTTATATTTGAAACCCTTTTTATTTCAACGGCATCATCAGCAATTAATCTATGACCTCTTTTTAAAAGTTCCATAGCCGTTTCACTTTTTCCTACTCCACTATCACCAAGCAATAATACTCCTTCACCATAAACTTCAACTAATACTCCATGCCTTGTAATTCTAATTGCTAAATAAGTGTTTAGCCAAGATATTAAATTTGACATAAATGACGAAGTTGACTCACTTGTTCTAAGAATTGGTATTTCATATTTTTGAGCCGCTTCTAACATTTCATCAAAAATTTCTAATTCGCGAGTTACAACAATTGCAGGAATTTTATGTGAAAATAGTTTTTCAAAACTTTTGGCTCTTTTGGAATTTTCAACAGTTATAAGATAAGTGTATTCAACCTTTCCAATAATTTGAATTCTTGAACTATCAAAAAAATCAAAGAATCCCATTAATTGCAATCCCGGTCTATTTACATCCGCACTAATTACATCTATATTCTCTGCATTTTTAGGTAAATATATTTTTTCTAAATTAAATTCATCAATTATTTTATCTAATGAAACTGAATGTTTTTTTTTCATAAATTGTTTCCTCCAAAGTTTTT
>CAZFQD010000100.1:0-8193 GCA_964520885.1 uncultured Oscillospiraceae bacterium
CCATATTGGCAGAAAGTCCACCTAATATTTTTCTTGGATAATTATTTATCCAATGTTTATAGTTAAATAAAATACCACAAGAATACTTTCTTGTGGTATTTTTCTAATTATTTTAGAATATTATTTATAAAGTAAATGGAGGTGCTATTTGTGAAGATATTAATAATAAAAAAATCAAGGATTTATCTTATGAGTGCTATAATTCTTTTTTATATTACTGTAATGTTAACTGCTTATAATGGTTTTAATGGAATTATTTCTGTGTTAGCACCTAAAAGAGAACTACCTATTTATTGTGTTAAAACTGATGAAAAAAAAGCTTCGCTTTCCTTTGATGCCGCTTGGGGAAACGAAGATACCGAAACACTAATACAAATTTTAAAAAAATATAATGTAAAAGCAACATTTTTTGTAGTAGGTGAGTGGGTGGATAAATATCCTCAATCTGTAAAAGCATTGAATGATGCCGGACACGAAGTAATGAATCATTCAAATGAACATTTGCATATGTCAAGATTGTCAAGTGAACAAATTGCAAATGATTTAAACAAATGTAACGATAAAATTGAAAAAATTACAGGAAAAAGATCTATTCTGTTTCGCCCTCCTTATGGAGATTATAATGATAAACTGATTAACACAGTGAAAAGTATTAATATGTTTGCCATTCAGTGGGATGTAGACAGCCATGATTGGATGAATAAAACTTCAAGTTATATTGTTAACAGAGTAACAGAAAAGGTGAAAAATGGCTCAATAGTTCTTTTTCATAATGCCGCAATAAATACTCCTGCTTCACTACCTACAATAATTGAATATTTACAAGCAAATGGCTTTAAACTAATACCCATTAGCGAATTAATATACAAAGAAAATTATTTAATTGATAGTAGAGGCTGCCAATACAAAAGCGAAAAGAGGTAGATTTATGAGTAACAATAAGGTGGAAATAATAGGGAAAATAATAAGCGAACTACAGTTTAACCATTGTTATAACAATAAAAAATATTATAATTTTTATATTGGAACAAAAAGGAAAAGTGGTTTTGAAGATAAATTATTAGTAATAATTTGCCAAGATTTATTATTAAATTTAAGTATAAAAAATGATTGTTATGTAAAAATAATAGGAGAATTTCGTTCAAAAAATGAAAGTAATGAAGAAAAAAACAAATTATTATTATTTATATTTTGTAAAAAAATTAAAATTTTTAGTGAAAAAATAGAAGAACAAAACAAAATTTGTCTTAATGGATATGTTTGTAAAAATATAATAGTAAGAAAAACTCCTTTTGGACGAGTTATTGCAGACATATTGTTAGCAGTAAATCGTAATTTTCATAAATCCGATTATATTCCTTGTATTGCTTGGGGAAATAATGCTCAATTATTATTAAACTCTTCAATTGGAGATAATCTTATTATTGAAGGGAGAATACAAAGTAGATATTATAAAAAGGAAAGCGAGAGTAAAATTGCGTATGAAATATCAGTATTAAAAATAAAAATTAATAATATTTTTACATAAATTAGCACTAATAATTAGCTATAAATAAGTAAAAATATAAATGCAAAACAAAATTTAAAGTAAAAGGAGATTTTAAAAATGGGAAAAGCACTTGTACCACAGGCTAAAGATGCTCTTAACAGATTCAAGATGGAAGCAGCAAGTGAAGTTGGCGTTTCATTAAAGCAAGGATATAATGGCGATTTAACTTCAAAACAAGCAGGTTCAATTGGTGGACAAATGGTTAAGAAAATGATTGCCTCTGTTGAAAACAGTATGAAGTAATCAAATATTATTAATAAAGGCCTCCAATAGGGGGCTTTTATTTTGCATTTATTGCTTAAAATCGCTTTATTTCTATTGACATTTATATTAATTTGTATTATTATAAACAAATAAAGGCAATGAAAGGAAAAAGTAGCTTTATATAGTTTTAGAGAGAGCCCTTGTTTGCTGGAAAAGGGTAAACATATAAATCGTGAAAATACCTCCTTGAGCCACACTCTGAAATTAATTATAGGAGTTGTCGGGTGCGACCGTTATATTGCTTAGGGTATAAAAGTGCCTGATGAGGCTTCTTTTGAGGTAAATTGAGGTGGTACCACGAGAAATTCTCGTCCTCACAAGTGTGTGAAGGGCGATTTTTTATATTTGGAGGTTATATTTATGAAAATTAATGAATTAAAAATTGGCATTTGTGGATTAGGTTTAATAGGTGGTTCGCTTGCTAAAGCATTAAAAACAAAATCAAAAATTAATGATATTTCTGCATTTGATGTAAATGAAACTTTTTTAGTTACTGCTTTTAATGAAGGTATAATTTCTATGTTTTCAAATAATTCTTTTAATATATTTGAAAACTGTGATATTGTTTTTGTTTGCACTCCGGTTTTAACTGTGCTTTCTAATATTAGAGAGATTTCTAAGCATACAAATGCAATTATTACCGATGTTGGAAGCACTAAATTTGAAATACTAAATAAAACCAAGGATTATAATTTTATTGGCGGTCATCCAATGGCCGGCTCTGAAAAAAGCGGTTATTTTGCATCGGATGAAGCTTTATTTGAAAATGCAATTTATGTTTTGTGCAAAGGAGAAAAAGCAAATGCAAGTTCACTAAATATATTAAAAGAATTAGTTAGTTCAATTGGTGCTATTCCTCTTGAAATGAACGCATTAGAGCACGATAAAGCAGTTGGAATAATAAGTCATCTTCCTCATATATTATCTGCTTCACTTGTTAATACTGCTATTGATAACAACAATAAAAATATAATGAAATTAGTTGCAGGTGGCTTTAAAGATATTACACGAATTTCATCTTCGAACCCTAAACTTTGGAAAGAAATAATTATTTCCTCAAGTGATGTTATAAGTAAAATTTTAGATGATTATATTGAAAAGTTAATAGATATAAAGAATTCAATTTCAAAAAATGATAGCGAAAAAATATTATCGTTATTTACAAATGCAAAAAAATATCGAGATGAAATTTCAGAAAATTCAAAGGGTTTAATATCAACATATTATGAGTTAAGAATAGATGTAAATGATAAGCCGGGAATAATTGGATATATTGCAACTTTATTTGGAAAAAATGAAATTAATATTAAGAATTTAAATATTCAACATACAAGAGATTATGAAGGCGGTTGCTTAAGATTTACTTTTGACAATAAAGAACAAACAACAAAAGCAAAGGAACTATTAACTAAAAATGGATTTGTGTGTTATTGATAATTAAGAGGTGAAAAGATTGCTTTATAAAATTGAGGATATAAAAAAAATTAAGAAAAAAGTTTATGGAGTTATTGGTTTTCCAATAAAACATAGTATGTCGCCAGAAATTCATAAGCCTCTTTTTGAAAAAAATAATATTAATAAAGATTATATAATAGTTGAAATACAACCACAAAAAATAAAAGAGGCTATATTAATATTAAAAGAGCATTTTGAAGGTTTTAATTGCACTATACCTTTTAAAGAAATCATAATTCCCTTTATTGATGTTCTTGATAAAAAAGCAGAGTTTTATGGTGCTGTAAATACAGTAAAAATTATAGATGGTAAACTTTATGGTTATAATACTGATGGAGATGGCTTTAACTATGCTATAAAGAAGGCTAATATAGCATTAGACAACCAAAAAGTGTTAATTTTTGGTGCCGGAGGAGTTTCAAGGGTTATGGCTTTTGAAGCGGCACTAAAAAATTCAAACATTTCAATTTTTGATATTGATTTTGATAAAGCAAAAAATCTTTGCACAGAAATAAAAGAAAAAATCAAAGGAACTAATATAAAAGCTTTAAAAAATCAAAACGAGGATATAGAGGATATATATGATATTATATTAAATGGTTCGCCAGTTGGAATGTGGGATAAAATCAGTAGAATGCCGGCAAATATTGAAATAATTAAAAATGCAAAAGCGGTTTTTGATACTATTTATAATCCTAATATTACTAAACTTTTATTAACCGCAAAAGAAAATGGTTGTATAATTCAAGGCGGTTTGCCAATGTTAGTTGGTCAAGCTGTTAGTGCTCAAAAAATATGGTTTGATACAGAATTTAATGAAAAAGATATTGAAGAAATAATATTTAACACCTCAAAATCCTTAAAACAAAAATTTAAATATAACATAATTTTATCAGGTTTTATGGGAAGTGGGAAAACAACTGTTGGTAAAATTATATCAAAAAAATTAAAAAGAGATTTTATTGATTTAGATAAATATATTGAAAAAAAAGGATCAACAATACCTGAGATATTTAGCAATCTTGGTGAGAAAGGCTTTAGATTAATTGAGAGTGAATGTTTAAATGAAGTTTTATGCTCAAAGGGTGCTGTAATATCATTAGGAGGCGGAACCATAACTGTTAATGAAAATGTTGAAGCAATTAAAAACACCGCAAGTTATTTAGTATTTATTAAAGTTAGCAATGATTGCATTAAAAAAAGAGTTGGAAATGGCTTAGGACGGCCACTATTATCAAATGAAGATATTGATTATAAAGTGAATGTTCTTTACAAGCAAAGATTACCACAATATATTAATACTGCAGATTTAATAGTAGATGGAGATAAAAATTTAAACGATGTTGTAAATTCCATAATAAGCAAATTAAGATTGTTGGAGGAATAATAATGGTTGTAATATTAAAACAAGGAATAAATAAAGAAAAAACATTAGAATTATGTGATTGGTTTTCACAATTTGGAGTAACTGCAAATCCAATATTTGGCGAGAACACAACTATTATTGGTTTAGTAGGGGATACCTCTGCAATTGAAATTGAAACTATTGCATTAAATGATTCTGTTGAAAAGGTTATGAAGGTTCAAGAACCTTATAAAAAGGCTAATAGAAAATTTCATCCCGATAATTCAGAAATAAAAATAGGCAATGCTATAATTGGAGGAAAAAAGATTTGCCTAATTGCAGGTCCTTGTTCTGTTGAATCTGAGGAGCAAATAACTTTTGTTGCTCAAAGCGTAAAAAATAGTGGAGCAACATTTTTAAGAGGTGGAGCATTCAAACCAAGAACCTCGCCATACTCATTCCAAGGATTAAAAACTGAAGGGTTAAAGCTATTAAAAAAAGCAAAGGAAAAAACAGGACTTTCTATTGTTTCAGAAATAACTAATCCTTTTTATTTAGATTTGTTTGTTGAGTATGTTGATATCATTCAAGTAGGTGCAAGAAATATGCAAAACTATGAGTTGCTCAAGGAATTAGGAAAAATAAGAAAACCTATACTATTAAAAAGAGGTTTTTCAAATACAATTGAAGAATTACTAATGTCAGCCGAATATATAATGAGTGGCGGAAACTCTGATGTTATTCTTTGCGAAAGAGGTATACGAACATTTGAAACAGCAACAAGAAATACATTAGATATTAGTGCTGTCCCATTATTAAAAAAACTTTCGCATTTACCGGTAGTTGTTGACCCAAGTCATGCGGCAGGAATTACTTGGCTTGTTGAGCCATTATCAAAGGCTGCTATTGTAGCAGGTGCTGATGGAATTATTATTGAAGTTCATAATGACCCTCAAAAAGCTTTGTCAGATGGTCATCAATCTATTACACCAACAGCATTTGATGAAATGATTCCAAAATTAAGAAAGGTCGCTATGGCTGTAGATAGAGAAATATAGTGCAAAGGAGTAATTTTTATGCTTTTTCATACTATTTCACTTAAAAATGGTAATTGTGATATTTGTTTAGAAAACGATAATTTGAATTTTGTAGGAAAAGTTGCAAGAGAAAAAGTTGTTGGAAATAATGCTATAATAATTTCAGATAGTAATGTTTCGCCATTATATAGTGAACAAGTTAAAATTTCGCTTGAAGCAAATGGATTTAATACTTCAATTGCAATAATAGAAGCAGGGGAAAAAAGCAAAACAGTGTTTACTGTAAATAATTTATATGTTAAAGTTAATAAAGCGAATATTACAAGGTCGGATATCATCATTGCATTAGGTGGAGGAGTAGTTGGAGATATTGTAGGATATGTTGCATCTTCATACTTACGAGGTGTTCCTTATATTCAAGTTCCATCTTCTTTGTTAGCAATGGTAGATAGTTCTATAGGTGGAAAAACTGGAGTTGACCTTCCTTTTGGCAAAAATTTAGTTGGTGCATTTTATCAGCCTAAAGCAATTATTACAGATGTTTCTTTACTAAAAACATTACCAGAAAAGTATTACATAGATGGTTTGGCGGAAGTAATTAAATATGGCTGTATTAGTGATAAAACAATATTTACAGCATTAGAAGACTATAATGAAAAAGATGTTTTACAAGATATTATTAAAAAAAGTATATTAATTAAAAGCGGAGTTGTTCAAAGGGATGAATTTGATTTGGGAGAAAGAATGCTTTTGAATTTTGGACATACTTTTGGTCATAGTATTGAGAAATGTCAAAAATTTGTTGGTTTATCTCACGGGAAGGCAATTTCTATAGGTATGGTAATAGCATCTAAAATAGGCGAAGAACTTGGAATAACAAATATAGGCACAACTAATAGAATAATTAAATTACTTGACAAATTTAATTTGCCAACTTCTATTGATATTCCAAAAGAAAAACTTTTTGAGGCTATTTGTGCAGATAAAAAAAGGTTAAATAATGTATTAAATTTCATTTTATTAGAAGAAATTGGAACTTCGGTAATACACAAGTTATCAATTAATGATTTAAGAAATGTTTATAAGAGGTGATAATACAATGTATCTTGTCAAAACAGTAGACAAACCAATTAATGGTGTTTTTGAAGTTCCAGGATCTAAAAGTATAACAAATCGTGCATTATTACTCGCAAGCATAGCAAATGGGGAAAGCAGATTGTTAAATGTTCTATTTAGCGATGATACCAGGCATTTTATTGGTTGTCTGCAATCTCTTGGTTACGAATTGAAAATAGATGAAAATAGTAAAACAGTTTTCATAATTGGAGGGAAACCATTATTAAACGCTACTATTAATGTTGGAAGTGCCGGAACTGCCGCAAGATTTTTGACTGCTTTTTTATCTCATTTTCAAGGTGAATATATTATTAATGCTTCTGAACAAATGAAAGTCCGACCAATGAAACCATTGTTTGATGCTTTAAAAAGTTTGAACACTAAAATTGAGTTTTTAGAAAAAGAAGGGTACTTACCAATTAAAATGATTTGCTTACCTTTTGAAGGTGGAGAGATTGAATTGTTAGCAGATCAAAGCAGTCAATATTTAAGTGCTTTATTGCTTTCTGGAAATTTATATAGACAATTAAAAATCAGACCAAAAGGTAAGGAAGTTGCAAAATCTTACATTGACATTACTTTGAAAATGATAAATAAATTTGGAGGAAGAGCATCATTTGAAGATGGAGAATATATAGTATTAAATTCTGAATACACAGCACAAGAATATATAATAGAACCTGATGTATCTAGTGCCTGTTATTTTTATGCTATGGCCGCTTTGACTGGAGGTAGTGTAATAGTAAAAAATGTACATTTATCTTCAATGCAAGGTGATATTAAATTTCTTAATATTCTAAAACAGTTGGGCTGTGAAATTATTGAAACCACTCAAGGTGTGCAAGTTAATGGTAAATCAAAAGGTAAATATAATGGCATTGAAGTAGATATGAATGATTGTTCTGATCAAACTATGACATTAGTTGCTTTGGCTATTTTTGCCGAGTCGCCTACATATATTAAAAATATAGATCATTTGCAATTTCAAGAAACTGATAGAATTTCTGCAATACTCACTGAATTAGAACGAATGGGTATCAAATGTCAACGAACTTCAAATGGGATAATTATTGAGCCGGGGATACCAAAACCCTCTAATATTCAAACTTATGATGATCACCGAATGGCTATGGCTTTTTCTTTGATCGGTCTAAGAGCCAAAGGTATAAGAATAATTAATCCCGGATGTACGAAGAAAACTTTTGAAAATTATTTTAACATTTTTTCAAAGTTAGGTATTCTTTAAAGAAACATAGAGTTTGTGCTATTTAACCAAGATGGAAATTGCTTCATTAAAATGCAATAATAAACTTAAAATACAAGGTATTGAGGCTGTCAACAAATCATATCCAAGATTTTTTGAGGAATACAAAATAGGTAATTGCGAAATGTGATAGAAAGCGGTAATTTAGAATAAGAGAAAAGCA
>CAZFQD010000101.1:0-211 GCA_964520885.1 uncultured Oscillospiraceae bacterium
CTTTTTTATCTGCTTAAAAATTTTTAAAAAATGCTTGACTTTTAATAGTTAGTCATCTCGCTTTGGTTTTTATGGATAAATTTTTCAAATTTTAGTAATATACGGCTTAAAAGCCGTGTGATATAAATATTGATATACAACAAGTTGTAGATAAAAATATTTACCTTTTCTTAATACACCGCAGTGCATATCACACCGCTTGCGGTATATC
>CAZFQD010000101.1:311-8172 GCA_964520885.1 uncultured Oscillospiraceae bacterium
ACACGCCGTTAGGCGTATATCACAAATCCTGCAAGGGATTTATATCGTTGAAAAACCCCCAAAAAATACTATTCATATTATAATGATAAAACAAGTTAATGTCAATGAAACTTGGTTTGTTTTATTTTAGTGATATACGGCTTTTAAAGCCGTGTGATATATTTTGCTGTTAGCAAAATGTGATATCCGTTCTACGCACGGGTGATATGATATAAATCCCCACGCACCGCAGTGCATATCACACCGCTTGCGGTATATCACACGCCGTTAGGCGTATATCACAAATCCTGCAAGGGATTTATATCGTTGAAAAAGCACGCTATGCGTGCTTTTTCTGGCGTGCCCGAAGGGATTCGAACCCCCGACCCTTTGGTTCGTAGCCAAATACTCTATCCAGCTGAGCTACGGGCACATTTATGATTTGTATATTAGCATAAATTACAAAAAAAATCAATAGATAAAAAAAATAAAGGATTTTATTTTTTTTTTTGTATATATATTAATATATAAAAAAATGTGTTAAAATACTATATAATAATTATATTTTTAAAAAGGGGAAAAATTATTATGAAAGTTGTTGCAATTAATGGAAGCCCACATAAAAATGGAAATGTTGCTTTTATGTTAAACTATATTGGCGAAAAACTTACCGATTTGGGAGTTGAATTTAAAATTATTAGTGCTATGGAGGCTGTTTTGTCTGCTAAAACTCCTTTTTGCACCGCATGTAGTTCTCCGTGTTCTAAAATTTGCTATCAAGGAACAAAATTAGAAATTGCCTTTGAGGATTTAGCAAATGCTGATTTTGTTATATTGGCAAGTCCTGTTTATTTTGGCACAGTATCTGCTCAATTAAAAGCCTTTTTTGATAAAACAAGATGGATAAGACAAAATAAATTATTAATAAATAAGCACGGGGCCGCAATTAGCATTGGTGCCGCAAAATACGGTGGTCAAGAAACTACTTTGCGGGCATTACACGATATGATGTTGGTGCATGGAATGAGTATTGTTGGCGACGGTAGTTTTGAAAGCGGTGCAGGACATCACGGTGTTTGTGCTTCTTTACCTATTAAAGATGACCATAATGCGTTTGCAAGAGCAAATGCACTTGTGGAGAGAATTAAATTAATTAACAAATAACAATTAAATTGCAAATAAATTAACAAGTAACAAGTAACAATTAAAGAGTTGAGTGAAAAGAGTTGAATTTTTGTCATTGCGAGAGAAACGTGGCAATCTCATCTAATCAAAGAAAATGGCTTTTTTACCAAAATTCCTCATTCCTCATTCCTCATTCCTAATAAAAGAAAGGAACATTTCCTATGACCATTCGTGAGCAAACTGAGAAAATTGAAAAAGATACCCTTTCCCCTTTTGCTGTGCTAAGTTGTAATACCAAAGGCAGAGCAAGGCAGGAAGAACCTTGCGATTTAAGAACCGCCTTTCAGCGCGATAGAGATAGAATTATTCATTGCAAAGCATTTAGGCGATTAAAACATAAAACGCAAGTGTTTTTATCCCCCGAGGGCGACCATTACAGAACAAGGCTAACTCATACATTAGAGGTTTCTCAAATTGCAAGAACCATTGCAAGAGCTTTACGATTAAACGAGGATTTAAGCGAAGCTATTGCATTAGGACACGATTTAGGGCATACCCCTTTTGGACACGCAGGAGAAAATGCCTTGCGAGAGGTTTGCAGTTTGGGGTTTGACCATAATTTGCAAAGTGTGAGGGTTGTTGAAAAGTTGGAAAAGGCTAGAAAAGGCTTAAATTTAACCGCTGAAGTTTTAGACGGCATTGCAAATCACACATGGGCAGGTAACCCGTCCACATTAGAGGGGCAAATTGTTCGCTTTGCCGATGTAATAGCATACATAAATCACGATATTGACGATGCTTTCAGAGCAGAAATACTAACAAATAACAATTTCCCAAAAGAATTTGTTAAAATTTTAGGGGATGGACATAGTAAAAGACTTTCAACTATGGTTCACAGTGTAATTAATTCAAGTTTAGATAAAAACTTTATAACAATGCAAGAGGATATTTTAGAAGCTCTTTTAGCACTTAAAGATTTTATGTTTAAAAATGTATATTTTAATTCGGCGGCAAAAACAGAAGAAGGAAAAGTTGCTGAATTAGTAAAATCATTATATAATTACTTTATGGAAAACGGCGAAAAAATCCCACAGGAATATTTAGAAATATTAATGTGCGAGGGGCAAGAGCGAGCCGTTTTAGATTACATTTCAGGTATGACCGATAGATATGCTGTGGCAGTTTTTTCGGAAATATATGTACCAAAGACTTGGCAAAGACTTTAACAAGTTGAAAGTGGAAAGTGGAAAGTGGAAAATGAAAAATTGTAGGGAACGCATTGTATGCGTTCCGAGTTGAAAATAAATAGAAATGACCTGTCATTCTGAGTTTGCGAAGAATCTCAAAAATTAACAATTAACAGGGAACAATTAACAATTTATGTATCAAAGCCATTTTCTTTATTTTATTTTTTCTTTCTTGTCTTTGATAAATGAACAATTTCGGTTGTTGTTCCGTTCCTGTCATTCTAAGTCGACACCGCAGTGTCGTTCTGAGGCGTGTCCCGCCGAAGAATCTCCGAAGAATCTCTAAAATGAACAATTAACAGCGAACAATTTCGGTTGTTGCTACGCAACCAAAATATATTAATAATAATTAAAAATTATCAATTTTATTTAATGAAAGAAGAGTGGAAATGATATTTAATGAACAAGGGTTTTTAAGTTTAGAAATGGAAACAATATCAAATAATATATATAATGAAAATAAAACTTTATTTGATTTTTGGTATAAGTTAAATAAATTTTCTGTAAAAATAATGTTTGATTTAAAAATATTAGATAATGATGATCAACAAATAATTGGAGTGCAGTTATTTTCAAAAATATCCAGAGGTTTTCAAACTATAGTATTGCTATATAAAAATGGGCTCAATACAGAAGCTAAAATAATTTTAAGAACAATAATTGAAACTCTTTACATCCTTAAATCAATAACAGAAAAATTAGAGTATGCAAAAGATTTTTATTATTCCTATTTAATAAATAGTAAAAATTTAACTGAGGAAATTTTAAAAAATGAATTTAATGCTTTTGATAGTTTAATAGACAAATTAAAAATTGAAGATTTGGAAAAACTTAGAGAAGAAATTAAAACATTAAATGCTAAAAAAATAACAAAAAAAGAATGGGCTATTCGTTCTGGTTTAATGAAAAAATATCATTGTGCATATAAAGTGTTATGTTCAGATACACATCCAGATGTTAAAAATTTACAGCAAGAATTTTTAGATGTTGAAAAAGGTGAAATTATGTCAATTAATTTATTGCCTAAAACAAATGGAATAAAGGAAGCATTTCGAACAGCTGGTTCAGTTTTGATTGATGGCTTAAAATGTGTTTGTGAATTAACAGAGATAGAATTTAATAAAGAATTTGAAAAAGATATAAATGAAATTTATTTTTCTTATCCAGATTATTAAACCACAATTCAACAATTTTGAATTTCATATATGAATTTTTAAAAAACAAAATATTGTTATTATTTTAATTAATCAGAAAAAACATTTGAAGGAAATAAAATTATGAAGAGATTTTCAAACCATTGTAGTGTTTCTGATGAGAAACAAAAACTATTTTTAGATATGCTTATAACTCTTGAATGTCAGGTTGGAGAAAAAGCAACTTATAAGTTAATGTCCAATAATGGGTTATTTACTTATTCAATTACAGAACTAAATAATTCTGTAAAAAAAATGGCAAGCTTCATTGGATTAGAAAGCTATGCTTTTATAGTTATTCCAGATAAATTGAACAGTTCAAATTCCGGAAAAATTGAATTAGGAAATGATAGAGAAATTTTTATAAGTATATCTAAAGAAACCTTAAAAAATCACGAATCTACTTTGGCTACTCTTTCTCACGAAATAACTCATAAGTATATTCAAGTTAATAGTTTAACAAATAAATATAAAGGTTTAGAAGCTGAAATTTTTACTGATTTAACATCTGTATATATTGGATTTGGTTTATTAATGCTGGAAGGTTGCGAGGGTTGCAATTCAAAAATAGAGCAGCAATATAATGGAGACAGCACTATATATGAAGAAATTATTAAAGTGGGTTATATATGTGCAGACGAAATTGCATATATTTATTCTACAATATGTAGAATGCGGGGAATAACTAAAGAGAAAATGCTTGAAGGTTTTTCTTTTGAAGTTCAAAATCTAATTCTTAGAAACAATTTATTAAAGGTTTTCCCAACTTTAAATGAACAAGAAAGAATTTTGAACGAAAAATTCGAAGAATACAACAATATTATCTCAAAAGTTATAACCCCCATATATCTTATTCAATTTATTTTAGATAAAGCAAGAATAAAATGGAAAAATGTTGAACAAGAGACATCAAAAATAATTATTGAGAATACCTTTAATCCAGTATTGAAACAACTTTTATATGAAAAAAATATAATTTTGCTTGAAGAAATTAACAATTCTATACTATTTAATAATGAAATCAAAGTATTTGAACGAATAATTGAAAAGTGTTTTATTAAAGAATTTAATAATATTAATGCTTTTACATATTATTGTTTTAGATGTGGAGAAAAAAACGAAATAGCTATCAATAAGAGTACTCTGAATTTCAAATGTAACAAATGCGGGAAGATTATTTATATTAAAACAGATTTATTAGGTATCAAGACAAAAAAAACAATAAATGGAAATAAGAAGTGGAAATTATTTTAAGTTATTTATTAATTTTCATTTATTCGGGTCGCCGAAGGCGGCGACACCCTACAAGTAAAATTATTTGTTCATTTATCAAAGACAAGAAATAAAGAAAATAGTTTTTTTACCTACATTTTCAACTTTCAATTTTCAACTTATTAAGCTCCTCATTCCTAATTAGAAAGCCGGTGTTTCCCTTGCTTCCAGAGAGTTTTTTACAAGAAATAAGAGACAGAAATGATGCTGAAAGTATCATTTCAAGATATGTTCGTCTTAAAAGAGGCGGAGGAAAATTGGTTGGGCTTTGCCCTTTTCACAATGAAAAAACCGCATCATTTACAGTGTTTGAGGACACGCAATCCTTTTATTGCTTTGGCTGTGGAGTCGGTGGGGATATTATAACTTTCATTAAAATGATTGAAAATCTTGATTATATGGATGCAATTAGGCTATTAGCCGAGCAATCCGGTTTAGAGGTGCCGGACAATAATTCTTCTTTTGAAGGAACTTCTAAACTAAGAGAAAAAATTCTTTTAATGAATAAAATTGCGGCTAATTTTTTTCATAAAAACTTAAATTCCCCTAAGGGTAAGATTGCAAAGGAATATGTTAATAATCGTCAATTAACCGCTAACACAATTACACGATTTGGCATTGGCATTGCATTTGACGAATGGGATGGATTGTTAAAAGAATTAAAACAAAACGGCTATTCTCAAGAGGAAATTTGTTCTGCCGGATTAGCTATTAAAAACGAAAAAGGGGATTGCTATGATAGATTTAGAAATAGGCTAATATTCCCTATAATTGATGTGCGAGGTAATGTTATTGCTTTTGGTGGCAGGGTTTTAGATAATTCTATGCCAAAATATTTGAATTCACCAGACACATTAGTGTTTAAAAAATCCCTTAATCTTTTTGCTTTAAATTTTGCAAAAAGCAGTGCAAGTGGGCGGCTTATTTTAGCCGAAGGGTATATGGATGTTATTTCAATGCACCAAGCAGGCTTTACAGAGGCAGTAGCAACCTTAGGAACAGCAATTACTCAACAACAAGCAAGACTTATTTCTCGCTATACAAAAAATGTAATTATTGCTTATGATGCTGATAGTGCAGGACAAAAAGCAACCGGGAAGGCAATTGAACTTTTATCAAGTTTAGGAGTTATTGTTAAGGTGCTGAAAATTACCGGTGGAAAAGACCCTGATGAATACATAAAAACCTTTGGAGTAGAAAAATTTAAGACTTTGATTTCAGGCAGTGGAAATCATATAGAGTATAGAATAAACGATTTGCGGGCAAAATATAATTTAGAAGATGCACAAGATACAATTAGTTTTTTGCGTCAAGCCGCCGAAGTTTTTGTTTCAGTTAGAAATGCCATTGAAAGAGAAGTCTATATTAATAAAATCGCAAGCGAAACTAATATTAGTAAAGAAAAATTTGAAATAGAGGTTAACAAAAGGATAAAGGAAAAAGGCAAAAAACTTTTTTTAGATGATTTTAAAGCAAAAAATGCAATGCTCACAGGCATTAGAGATACGGTAAACCCTCAAAAGGCAAAAAATTTACTTGGTGCTAAGGCTGAAGAAAAGTTAATCTCTCTTTTTATGCAAAACCCAGATTTTTATCAATTTATTACTGAACGAATTAGCGAGGATGACTTTGTTACTGATTTTAATAAACGAGTTTTTGTTTATATAAGGGATAGAATAGAACAAAATTTAAGCCTTGATTTTATTATGCTAAGCAAAGATTTTTCTAATGATGAAATGAGTAAAATTATTGGCTTTTGTGCTAATGGAAAACTTACTCATATGAACACAAAAGAAGAGACCGACGATTATATTAACACAATAAAAAAAGCAAAAAATAAATCTACCCTTAAAGATATTAAAGATATGTCTATGGAAGATTGGAGCAATAGTTTTAAAAATAAGAGCAAGTAAAAAGAAAGGAATGAAACTTAATATGAGCGAATTAAAAGAAAAAAAAACAGTTATTAATAAATTAATTGAAACTGGCAAAGCTAATAGTTCGTTAAATGCTAAGGATATTATTAATGCTCTTGAAGAACTTGAATTAGAACCTGCACAAATTGAAAAATTCTATGACACTTTGGATCGTTTGGGCATAGAAATATTAGAAGACATAGAGAACTTAAAAAACTACAAAATTGAAGAATTAGAAAATGCTGAAGATGAGGTTACATTAGACCCGGAACAAATTGAAAAATCTTTATTGTCAGAAGGCGTAAAAATTGATGACCCTGTTAAAGTTTACTTAAAGGAAATTGGGCAGGTTGACCTTTTAACTCCTGAAGAGGAGCAAATATTAGCTACTTTAATAGAACAAGGCAATCAACAAGCTAAAATAAAATTGGCAGAAGCTAATCTAAGGTTGGTTGTAAGCATAGCTAAAAGATATGTTGGAAGAGGTTTGCAATTTTTAGATTTAATTCAAGAAGGAAATTTAGGGCTTATTAAAGCTGTTGATAAATTTGATTATACTAAGGGTTATAAATTTTCCACTTATGCTACATGGTGGATTAGACAAGCAATAACAAGAGCAATTGCTGACCAAGCAAGAACTATTAGGATACCTGTGCATATGGTTGAAATTATTAATAAGGTAGTGCGAGTTGAAAGACAATTACTTCAAGAATTGGGAAGACAACCTGAAGTAAATGAAATTGCAGCTGAACTGGATTTGTCTCCAAAAAAGGTGCGAGAAATTATGAAAATTGCTCAAGAGCCAATTTCTCTTGAAACTCCTATTGGCGAGGAAGAGGATAGCCATTTGGGCGATTTTATTCCAGACAGTGATATTTTAACTCCATCTGATGCCACCTCAAATATATTTTTAAAGGAAGAATTAGCACAAGTATTAAACACTTTATCTCCGAGAGAAGAAAAGGTTTTAAGGCTTCGTTTTGGTTTAGAAGATAGCCATATGAGAACCTTAGAGGAAGTGGGCAAGGAATTTGAGGTTACAAGGGAAAGAATAAGACAAATAGAGGCGAAGGCTTTGAGAAAATTAAGGCATCCAAGCAGAAGCAAAAGATTAAAAGACTTTTTGGAA
>CAZFQD010000102.1:0-8049 GCA_964520885.1 uncultured Oscillospiraceae bacterium
TTGGCTGTCAAGGGTTTGTTTCAGAAGTTTTCATAAAAGTTTTTACACTATCTATAAACCCGTTTTCGGCTAACATTTGTTCGGTTATGCTATGAGCATTTTTTTTATTTTCCAATGATTTTTCCACATATTTTGCAAGAATATCACATTCTATATTTATTTTATCCCCAATATTTTTTCGCCCTATAATTGTTTTGCTTGCTGTATGAGGAATTATTGAAACAATAAAATTTTGGTTATTTACAGTAACTACTGTTAAACTTGTTCCATCAAGGGCAACTGAGCCTTTATTGACTATATATTTTAAAATATCGTTACTTGCTTTTATAGTAAAAACTATTGCATTTTCTTCTTTCTTTATGTTTTCTATTATTCCGGTTCCATCAATATGCCCTGTAACAATATGCCCTCCTAATCTCCCATTTACCATTAATGCTCTTTCCAAATTCACATTATCATTATTAGTTAATTTTTCAAAGTTAGTTTTGCTAATTGTTTCGGGCATTACATCAGCACAAAACCAACACTCACCCAAATTTGTAACAGTAAGGCAAATACCATTAACACTAATACTATCGCCAATTTTTGTTTCCTGCAAAACTTTTTTACATTCTATATAAAGCTCTACCTTGTTTCTGCCTTTTACTATTTTTTGAACTTTGCCTATTTCTTCAATTATTCCGGTAAACAATATATCAGCTCCTTTTTAAGTGGAAAGTGGAAAGTGGAAAGTTCGTCAAGAAGTATAATGCAAGAGGAAAGATGCAAGAAAATTCGCAATACATAAAAACAAATCAATAAAACGGCTCTAAAACTTACACTTTTCACCATTCACCATTCACTATAATATTATCCTTTTAATAAAGACTATGGCTTTGATACATAAATTGTTAACTGTTACTTGTTACTTGTTACTTGTTACTTACTTAAATATCCTTCTACTAAAAAGTCTTCCCCTATTTTTTTAAATTTTATATCTTTTAAATCTATTGCATCATTTAAACTTGCAAAGCCTATTCCCTCTACCGATGTTTTTGCTGTTTGTCCGCCAATTAACTTTGGTGCGTAATAAAAGAATACTTTATCCACTATTTTACTTTGCAAGGCAGACCAATTAAGGTTTCCTCCGCCCTCTAAAAGCACACTATCAATATTTATTTTGTAAAGTTCGTCCATTAATGTATTTAGATTAACCTTGCCATTTTCACTATCGCATTTAATTATTTTAACACCTTTATTTAAAAGTTGAGCTTCTTTATCTTTGTTTATTTTAGAAGTTGTGGCTAAAATTAAGCCTTTTTCTGAATTAATTACTTTGCTTTCTAATGGGATTTTGCCTGTGCTATCAACTACTATTGGAATGGGGCAATTACCATTTTTATTTTTAAGCCTTGTATTAAGAAATGGATTGTCAATTATTAATGTATCAACTCCAACCATAATCGCCGATATTCTATTTCTTAAATTATGAGTGTGCTTTAAAGCTATTTCGCCTGTTATATACTTTGAATTCCCTGTGTAAGTTGCTATTTTGCCATCTAAGGTCATTGCTGATTTTAATATAACAAATGGTTTTTTTAGTGTTATATATTTTATAAATATTTCATTTAAAATCTTAGCCTTTTGTTCTAAAACTCCAAGTGTAACTTTAATTCCTGCTTGTTCTAATATTTCAATTCCTTTTCCTGAAACTAATGGATTAGGGTCTTTCATTGCAATAACAACCTCTTTAATTTTTGCATTTATTATTGCATTAACACAAGGAGGAGTTTTGCCAAAATGAGAGCAAGGCTCTAAATTTACATATAATGTGCTGTCAAACACATCTTCTGTTGCATTGTTTATAGCATTAACCTCAGCGTGAGAAAGTCCAAAAGCTTTATGAAAACCTGTGCCAATTATTATTCCGTTTTTAACTATAACAGCTCCAACCAAAGGATTAGGATTAGTTTTTCCATAACCTTTTTTTGCTAGGTTAATGGCTTTATTCATATAAAAATTATGCTCATTCATTTTTGCCACCGCTTTGCGTATCGTAAATATATTTAAGCCCATCTAAAATAAGGGTTTCATCAATAATATCTATAAAATTACTGTTTTCAAATATTAGTTTTGATAATCCACCTGTAGCAATTACAGTCCCATTGCCTTTCATATTTTGCTTCATAACCGATAATATTCCTTCAATTGCACTTAAATAACCATAGTAAATTCCTGAGTGCATACACTCTATTGTGCTTTTTCCAATAACCTCATTTGGCTTTACAAAATCAACCTTTGGAAGTTTTGCCGTCCTGTTATTAAGTACATTAGATAAAACATTAAGCCCTGTGAAAATAGCACCGCCTAAAAATTCGCCCTTTGAATTTACAACATTAAAGGTAGTAGCTGTGCCAAAATCTATAACAATCAATGGCAAAGGGTATTTTAAAGAAGCCATTTTAGCATTTATTAACCTATCAATTCCTGTTTGTTTTGGATTTTCATATAGGTTTTTAATTTCACACTCAACATCTTGGCCTACTACAATTGGGGTTAAAGAAAACTTATTTTTTATTGCTTTTTTTAAATTATTCATTATCCCCGACACTACAGATGAAATTATAACCGCTTTAATATCTTTAATTTTTAATATTAATTCAAACTCATTAACACTATAATCCTTTTTGGTTTTTACCCGAAAGGTTTTTATAAGTATATTTTCTTTATATATTCCAAAAACAATATTGGTATTTCCAACATCAATTACTAAAAGCATAAAAAACCTCCTTTTATAATTAACAATTAACAATTAACAGTGAACAATTAACAATTTCTTAGGCTCCTTTTTCAAAGGAGCTGTCAGCAAAGCTGACTGAGGATTTTTACAAAGCCATTTTCTTTATTAGATTTTTTTGATTGTTGCCTCAAACTTCCACCTTGTCATTGCGAGAGAAACGAAGCAATCTCAATATTTTATGAATTATTATTTTAATAAAGAATATAGTTTTAACACCAAAATTATACATTTTACATTCCCTTTACCCTTTTATGTTACTTGTTACTTGTTACTTGTTACTTGTTACTTGTTAATCGTTAATTATTTAATCTCTCCATGCTTTTCAAACACACTTATTTCATTTTTTTTGTTTTTATCGTCAACAAAAACTATTTTTGGTTTATGTGTTTTTAATTCTTCTTTTGAAAGTTGACAAAAGGACATAATAATAATCTTATCGCCTATATTCATTAATCGTGCCGCCGCTCCATTTAAACAAATATCTCCTTTGCCTTTTGGGCCGTGTATAACATAGGTTATAAGTCTATTTCCATTATCTACATCAGCTACTAACACTTGCTCATATTCATATAAACCTGCCGCTTGCATAAGTGCCTCATCAATGGTAATGCTCCCAACATAATGAACATTAGCCTGCGTTACTGTGGCTCTATGAATTTTTGATTTTAAAATATTTACTATCATCTGTTTATCTCCTTAAAAAAAATATTATCAATTAATCGGACTTTGCCAATAAAAACTGCTAAAGCAACAATTACCTGCATATTTATTTCATTTACTTTTTGCAAATTTGTTTGGTCCACAATTTCAACATAATCTATTCTTGCCAAAGGCTCTTTATTTATTTCTTTTGTAATTTCTTTAATAATTATATCCGCATTTTGCTGTCCGCTTTCTAATAATGTTTTTGCTTTTTCTAAACTTTTATAAAGTATAATAGCCGATTGCCTTTGCTCTTTTGAAAGATAAGAATTTCTCGAACTCATTGCAAGACCGTCTTTTTCTCTTACTATCGGGCAAGCAACAATTTCAATATTAAAATTTAAGTCCTCAGCCATTTTTTTTATTAATATTAGTTGTTGAGCATCCTTTTGCCCAAAATATGCTTTATTGGGAGTTAAAATATTGAATAGTTTTGCAACTACTGTGCAAACACCTTTAAAATGCCCTTGCCTTTTAGCACCACATAGATTGTTGCTCAATTCATTTACATTAATATAAGCAAGATTTTTTGTTTGATACATTTCCGAAACTGTAGGACAAAAAACCATATCGGTCTTAGCGTTTTCGCACATTTGCACATCTTTTTTTATATCTTTTGGATACTTCTCATAATCCTCATTAGGACTAAATTGAATTGGATTTAAAAAAATGCTAACTACAACTCTATCATTTTCCATTTTTGCTTTTTCTATTAAACTAATATGTCCCTTATGCAAAAAGCCCATAGTTGGAACAAGACCAATAGTTAGCCCTTGTTTTTTCCAATTATTTATTTGTTCTCTTGCATTTTTTATAGTTGCAACATTTATCATTTTTTTATCCTTTAAAGTATATTTATTTATTGTTTTTCCATTGTAAAGGAGTGTTTGGTAGTAGGAAATTCGCCGTTTTGAACCTCTTTTACATATTGATTAATGCTATTTTTAATTTGCAAACCTATATTCTCATAAACTTTAACAAATTTTGGAGTAATATCAGAATAAATACCCAATAAATCATTTAAAACTAAAACTTGACCATCACAATTTACTCCTGCACCAATTCCAATTGTAGGAACAGAAACTGAATTTGTAATCTTTTGTGCAAGTTCCATTGGGATACACTCTAAAACAATTGAAAACACTCCTGCTTGTTCTAAAATTTTGGCTTGTTCAATAAGTTGTATTGCACTTTCTTCGCTTTTCCCTCTAACATTATAATTGCCAAACATATTAATTGATTGAGGGGTAAGCCCTATATGCCCCATTACAGGGATTTGTGCATTTATTATGGCTTTTATTTGTGGTAAAACATTATGGCAGCCTTCAATTTTCACAGCATTTGCATTAGCCTCTTGCACCATTCTGCCGGCATTTATTACAGCATCATAATCAGATGTATGATAAGACATAAACGGCATATCGCCAATAAGCAAAGCTTTTTTTGTCCCTCTTGCTACTGCCTTTATATGGTGCAACATATCAAACATAGTAACACTTAGAGTATCATTATACCCTAAGTAAACCATTCCTAAGGAATCGCCTACTAAAATACCGTCAACATTGCACTGGTCAATTAATACAGCAGAAGAATAATCATAAGCAGTTAGCACTGCTAATTTATTGCCTTGTTTTTTAGCATTTAAAAAATCTATAATTGTTTTTTTCACTTAAATCCCATCCCTTTCATCAAGATACAAATTTGGAAGAAAGAAGTAGTGCAGAGCAAGGCGTAAGGCGAAGAAATATTTGTGCCGCATATATAATATATGCAAACGAATAGTTTGAGCCGACAACGATGCTATGTGCTTCTTATTTCTTTCAAATTAAAATATATTATTTAATATATCATATGCTAAAATATCCTTTGGCTTTTTTTCTAACTCGGTAATATTATTTTTTGTTATTATAGTAACCTTAGCCTCATTTGAAGAAAATGTTGAAAGGTCATTTGCAATTATTACATCAAGATTTTTATTTTTTAATTTTTGTTTAGCGTTTTCTATTAAATTACTGCTTTCTGTCGCAAAACCAATTAATATTTGCTGTTTTTTTAATTTTCCCAATTCAAATAAAATATCTGTGGTTTTTGAAAACTCAATAATTAACTTATCGTCTTTTTTCTTTATTTTCTCTTTGCTAAACTCGCTCGGCTTATAATCCGATACTGCGGCGACCGAAAAAACAATATTAGTATTATCATATTCATTTAAAACAGCATTGGACATTTCATTAACGGTGCTAACATTTATTACATTAATTCCTTCAATAACTCTATTTAAATTTGCTAAAACGAGAGTAACATTTGCCCCCATAGCCTTACAGGCTTTGGCAATGCTAATACCCATTAGTCCCGATGAGGAATTTGAAATAAATCTTATAGGGTCTATATATTCTCTTGTTGCCCCTGCTGTAATTAAAACATTTTTACCTAATAGTTTTTTTTCTGTAAAGAAATTATCAATAGTTTCTAAAATATAAGGAATATTTTTTAATCGCCCTTTGCCTTTAACTCCGCAAGCTAACATACCTTCATCGGTTTTTATAAACTTACTGCCCCTATTTGATAAAACATTTATGTTATTAATTATTGCAGGATTATTATACATATTTGAGTTCATAGCAGGAGCATATATTACCTTATTGGGATTTGCCGCCGCAAGCACGGAACTAACTAAATCATCCGCTATTCCGTTTGCTGCTTTGCCTATAATATTATAAGTAGCGGGGACTACTAAAACTAAATCGCACTCGGTGGAATGGGAAATATGTGTTAAGTGAGTATGCTGTTCATCTGAGAACATATCAACAAAAACTTTATTTTTAGTTAGAGTTTCAAAAACCATAGGAGAAATAAACTTAGCCCCATTACTTGTCATCACAACAAAAACTTCATAGCCTTTTTTGACTAATTTGCTTGCAATTTCTGCACTTTTATAAGCCGCTATTGAACCTGTAACGCAAAGTAAAACCTTTTTCATTTAATCACCCTTTTGCTATTTTATGTTATTATTATACTCAAAAAAACCAAAAATCCCAAAAGCATAATACTTCAGGGATAAAAACAGGCATAAAAACCCTATTTTAAATACCCTCTCTCATCCAGACTTTACTGTCGGCTCTGGAATTTGACCAGATCAGCTTTCGCTCGCGGGCTTATAGAATTTTAAAATTCTATCTACCGCCGGTAAGGAATTTCACCTAACCCTGAAGATATACTATATTTATTTAATTCAATATATCACATATTTTTAAATAAATCAACTATTATTTTTTTGGTATTTAATATTGCTTTGGATTATCCGTCCGTCCTAAAAGATAATCAACACTTGTTTTATGAAAATCTGCAAGTGAGGACAATACATTTGGAGGAATACACCTTTTGCCATTTTCGTAGTAGGAATATGTTCTTTGGGGTATATTTATGGCATTCCCAACAATAGTTTGAGATAGGTCTTTATCCTCTCGTAATTCTCTAATTCTTTTATATATCATAAAAATACACCTCAAAAATATTATATTTAGAACAAATTATTCTATTGACATTTAGATTATATTGTTCTAAAATATAGTATGAGGTGCTTGATATGGAATTATACAAAGAATTATTAATAAACATTTTAATGAAGTATGAAATTGAACTTTCGTTTAAGGATTGTAGCTTTGATATTGAAAAATTTACGCAAAATGAATGCTACATACTTTTGGACAAAATAAAAGCCATCATCAGAGATGACAGCCTTACAGATTTTGATTGTGTTGAAAAAATAGTATGCCTTTTTGAGGAAAGCAATATCAACGCAGGTAATAGGCACGATTTTGGATAATAATTTCGGCAAGAGTAGAACCCTTGCTCTGCATTTATTAATATTGCTTTGGATTATCCGTCCGTCCTAAAAGATAATCAACACTTGTTTTATGGAAATTTGCAAGTTTATTTAATATTTCAGTTGGAATGTCTATATCTCCACATTCATAATTGCTATAAACTCTTTGGCTACAATTTAATATTTGTGCCAAATCTTTTTGTTTTAAATCTTTATCTTCTCTTAATTCCCTAATTCGTTTATACATTACAGTTCACCTTAAAAATTATAGGCATAGTAGATAACTGTGCCTAACCAAAATTTAATTTTTGAATCAATTAATCTTTGTTACTATTTACAGCTAATATAAACTGCATAATAATTTCTTCAATGCATTTTAGTTGTTTTTCATTAAGTGGTTTAAGTAAAGAAACAATATTATTAAGATCAATTTCATTGCTTTTTCCAGTTAAAATATAGTCTGTGCTTAGACCAAGAACTTTACTAATTTTTATTATATTTTCTGCCCTCATATTTTTTTTGCCTAACTCAACACAAGAAAAGAATTGATGTGATAACTCTGCTTTTTCTGCTAACTGCTCTTGTGTTAATTTAAGTTGCTTTCTTCTGTTAATAATTCTTAATCCAATTTCCTTTGAAAGAGTACTGCTTTTTTCAGTTTTATCCATTTTTCACCCTCCGTTCATTAATAGGTACTGTCAAAAATTTTACTTTAAAAACAGCTGACAGCACCTAATTTTCG
>CAZFQD010000103.1:0-8044 GCA_964520885.1 uncultured Oscillospiraceae bacterium
CAGCGAAAATTAGGTGCTGTCAGCTGTTTTTAAAGTAAAATTTTTGACAGTACCGGTTTATATAGGAGGAAATAATTATGAAATTTAATACGATTTCAGAGGCAATTGAAGACATAAAAAAAGGAAAAATGATAGTAGTTGTGGACGATGAGGATAGGGAAAATGAAGGAGACTTATTAATGGCGGCCGGGATGGTAACTCCGGAGACTGTTAATTTTATGGCTTCATTTGGTAAAGGTATGATTTGTGTGCCATTATCATTAGAATATGCAAATAAATTTGATTTAAGTTTAATGACAGAAAAAAATGAAGATAAAATGGGAACAGCATTTACAGTTACAGTTGACCATGAAAGTTCAACAACCGGTATTTCAGCCTTTGAAAGAGCAAAAACAATTAAGGCTTTATCGGATATTAATTCAAAACCAACAGATTTTAAAAAGCCGGGGCATATGTTTCCTCTTATTTCAAGAGAGGGTGGAGTTTTAGTTAGAGCAGGACATACAGAGGCGGCAGTTGACCTTTCAAGATTAGCGGGACTTTCGCCAGTGGGTGTTATTTGCGAAATAATGAACGACGATGGAACAATGGCAAGAGTAAACAAACTAATGGAATTTACCAAAAAACACAATTTGAAAATTATAACTGTTGCAGATATTATTAAGTTTAGAAGGCAAAATGACAAACTAATTAAAATGGTAGCAAGTGCAAAAATGCCCACAAAATACGGAGAATTTAAAGTGGTTGCCTTTGAAAACAATATTAATAAGGAACATCATATTGCATTAGTTAAAGGAGATATTACAACCGATGAGCCTGTGCTTGTCCGAGTTCATTCTGAATGTTTAACAGGAGATGCCTTTCATAGCCTTCGCTGTGATTGTGGGGAACAGTTAGATAGAGCTTTAGAGCAAATTAGTAAAGAGGGAAGAGGAGTGCTACTATATATGAAGCAGGAAGGACGGGGGATTGGGCTTGTTAATAAAATTAAAGCCTACCAACTTCAAGATAATGGCACCGACACTGTTGATGCAAATGTTTTACTGGGTTTTCCGCCCGATTTAAGAGATTATGGAGTAGGGGCTCAAATTTTAAGTGATTTGGGAATAAAGAAAATTCGTTTATTAACAAATAATCCTCAAAAAATTGCCGGAATAAGTGGCTATGGAATTGAAATTACTCAAAGAGTTCCAATTCAAACCAAAAAGAACAAGGATAATCATTTTTATCTTAAAACAAAAAGAGATAAAATGGGACATATTTTAGATAATGTATAATTAATTAGGAATTGTCATTGCGAGCAAAGCGTGGCAATCTCACTTTCAACTTTCCACTTTCCACTTAAATAAAGAAAGGTATGATTAAAATGAGTATTAAAACAAACGAGGGAAAACTACTTGCAAAAGGCTTAAAATTTGCTATAATTACCGGTAGATTTAATGAATTTATCAGTGGCAAATTGTTAAACGGAGCTATTGATGGCTTAGTAAGACACGGTGCAATTGAAGATGATATTGAAATTACTTATGTTCCCGGAGCATTTGAAATTCCACTTATTGCACAAAAGTTAGCGACTACTAAAAAATTTGATGCAGTTATTTGCGTAGGTGCTGTAATTCGTGGCTCAACCCCGCATTTTGATTATGTTGCTAATGAAGTGTCAAAGGGAATTGCAAAAGTTTCTTTGGATACTAATATTCCTGTAATTTTTGGAGTTTTAACAACTGATACAATTGAACAAGCAATTGAAAGAGCGGGAACAAAATCAGGCAACAAAGGCTATGACGCCGCTGTTGCTGCTATTGAAATGGTAAATTTATTAAAGAATATTAAGTAATGGCAAGATAAAATATGCAAGTTTTTTAGGGTTGCACACAATGTAACCCATAGAATTTGTTGAGTTTTTATAATAAAGAAAAATAAAAAACACATATTTAAAGGGGAAAAAACAATGAATTTTGGGGAAAAAGCTATTATTGAACACAAAAAATGGAGAGGTAAAATTCAAGTTATTGCAAATTGCAAGGTGGAAACAAAGGAGGATTTGTCAATTGCTTATACTCCGGGAGTTGCACAGCCTTGTATAGAAATCAACGAGGATATTAACAAGGTTTATGATTACACAAGAAAGTGGAATTTGGTTGCTATTGTTACTGACGGAACTGCTGTATTAGGTTTAGGAGATATAGGACCAGAAGCGGCTATGCCTGTTATGGAGGGCAAGGCAGTTTTATTTAAGACCTTTGGTGATGTAGATGCTTTTCCAATTTGCTTAGCTTCCAAAAATACACAGGAGATTATTCAAGCAGTAAAAATGATTGCTCCTACTTTTGGAGGAATTAATTTAGAAGATATTTCGGCACCAAGGTGCTTTGAAATAGAAGAAAGTCTTAAAAAAGAACTTAACATTCCTGTTTTCCACGATGACCAGCATGGAACAGCAGTTGTAACCTTAGCGGCTATGATTAATGCTTTAAAAATTGTTAATAAAAAATTACAAGATATTTCTGTTGTTGTAAATGGTTCAGGTGCCGCAGGCATTGCCTGTACTAAATTACTTATGGCTTTGGGATTAAAAAATGTTGTGCTTTGCGATACTAAGGGAGCAATTTACAAAGGAAGAGCCGATTTAAATAAAGCTAAGGAAGCTATTGCACAAACAACAAATATTAATATGAGAAAAGGGCTGCTTGCCGATGTTATTAAGGGAGCTGATGTATTTATTGGAGTTTCTGCACCTTTATGTGTAACAAAAGAAATGATTAAGAGTATGAATAAAGATGCTATTGTATTTGCAATGTCTAATCCAACTCCAGAAATTTACCCGGATGATGCAAAAGAGGCTGGGGCTAAGGTTATTGGGACAGGGCGGTCTGATTTTCCAAATCAAATTAATAATGTTCTTGCTTTTCCGGGAATATTTAGAGGGGCACTTGATGTTAGAGCAAGCGATATAAATGATGAAATGAAAATAGCAGCAGCTTATGCTATTGCAAGTTTAGTGTCGGATAGCGAATTATCGCTTGAATATATAATACCAAAACCATTTGATAATAGGGTTGGCAAAGCGGTGGCAAAAGCTGTTGAAAAAGCCGCAAGAGAAACTGGCGTTGCAAGGATATAAAATTATCTGACCGCAAAAGTTATTATGACTGTTTTACAGACTATTATAATAATGGTAAGGCAACAAAAATGGTTCAATTGCTCGCTGAGTATTTAAACGAAATGTTTGATAAATATTTGAATATTTTGGGATAACAAATGAAAAGTAACAGCAATATGTATCTCATATAAAGGAGAAAAATAGTGGAAGAATATAATAAATTAGAACAATTAAAAGAAAATATAAAAAAAATGGGCAGTTTAGTTATAGCTTTTTCTGGTGGAGTTGACTCTTCATTTTTAACAAAGGTCGCTTACGATGTATTGGGAAATAAAGTGCTTTGCGTTACTGCAAAATCTTCAACCTTTCCAAAAAGAGAACTAAAAGAAGCAATTGAATTTGCAAAAAGTTTTAATATTGCACATAGGATTATTGAATCAGAGGAATTGCAAATTGAAGGCTTTGCAGATAATTCTATTAATCGATGTTACCTTTGTAAAAAAGAATTATTTTCTAAAATCAAACAGTTGGCAATTAATGAAGGCTATAATTTTGTTGCCGAAGGCTCTAATTTGGATGATTTAGGAGATTATAGACCCGGCTTAAAGGCAATTGAAGAATTGGCTATTATTAGTCCATTAAAAGATGCCTACTTAACAAAAGATGAAATAAGATTTTTATCCAAAGAAATGGGCTTAAAAACTTATAACAAGCCTTCTTTTGCCTGCCTTTCATCAAGATTTCCTTATGGAGAAAAAATCACAAAAAAAAAGTTAGATATGATAGATAAAGCAGAGCAATATCTTTTAGATTTAGGTTTTTTACAAATTAGGGTTAGGCATCACAACAATATAGCAAGAATAGAAATATACCAAGAAGAATTTGAAAAATTAATTAGGAAGGATATTAGAAATAAAGTGTGTAATAAATTTAAAGAATTAGGCTTTACCTATACTGTAATGGATTTAGATGGTTATAGGACAGGAAGTATGAATGAGGAAATAATTGAAATTGAAGCAATAGCAGTAAAATAAAAAAATATTGGAGGTAATTTTATGCCAAAAATAGCAAAAAGCTTAATAGATTTAGTTGGAAATACGCCATTACTTGAACTTACAAACTATAACAAAACAAATAAATTAAAGGCAAAAATAATAGCAAAACTTGAATACTTTAACCCTTTGGGAAGTGTTAAGGACAGAATAGGTTTTGCAATGATAAATGATGGTGAAAGCAAAGGACTTATTACAAAGGATACAGTAATAATTGAGCCTACAAGCGGTAATACAGGCATTGCACTTGCTTTTGTTTGTGCATCAAGAGGCTATAAATTAATATTAACAATGCCTGATACAATGAGTGTTGAAAGAAGAAACCTATTAAAAGCTTTGGGGGCAGAAATTGTCTTAACTCCTGGAGCAGAAGGAATGAAGGGTGCAATAAGAGTAGCACAAGAACTAACTGAAAAAACCAAGAATTCCTTTATGCCACAACAGTTTATAAATCCTGCTAATCCAGAAATTCATCGCAAAACTACTGCACAGGAAATATTAAAAGACACAGATGGGAATGTAGATATTTTTGTAGCAGGTGTGGGAACGGGCGGAACAATTACAGGAGTTGGTGAAGTGTTAAAGGCAAGAAATCCTAATGTAAAAATTATAGCAGTTGAGCCTTTTGATAGCCCAGTTTTATCTGGAGGTGCTCCAGGAGCACACAAAATTCAAGGTATTGGTGCTGGTTTTGTGCCAGCAGTTTTAAATACATTAATTATAGATGAAGTTTTTAAGGTGAAAAACGAACAAGCAGTAGAAACAGCAAAAAAATTAGGAAAAACTGAGGGTTTGCTTGTTGGAATTTCATCAGGTGCCGCAGTTTTTGCGGCAACAGAAATAGCAAAAAGGAAAGAAAATGAAGGTAAAACAATTGTTGCGATTTTACCTGATACAGGTGAAAGATATTTATCCACAGTTTTGTTTCAAGATTAATTGTAATTTTAGAGCACAAGGCGAGCACAAGTGACGGGAAACTTAAATTATTGACATATTGACAAAATTAAGTTATTTAACTATAATATGAATATAATATTTTTTGATGGCATATATTATGCCATCAATTATAATATGTTCTTAGTTTTGAAAATTGCTTTGTAACGCAGTTTGTCGTCGTCCCTGTCTTGATTATTGTTTCGCACTACTAATAATAGCTTTAAAGATTTTGAATTTTTAAAAAAAGACACTGATATTAATTATAATGATGGGGGGGGGTCAGGTTATTGTAAAAGAGCGAAAGTTTTAAACTATACCGGGCAAAAGCCAAAAAAAAAAGGAGGATATAATTGTATGTCATTTAATACAAAAGTTAAACAAATCAATAGTGTTGAGGAGTTCGATAAGTATTTAGAATCAAATAACAGAATTGTGATATGTGCAGGAAGATGGGGACCAATGTGTATTCCGGTATATAAAGTTATGGAGCAATTGGAGGAAGAAGAAAAGTACAAGGAAGTATGTTTTTTAGTTGTTAATTTTGATATTTATGCAGCGAACCGCATTCGTGAGGCGGAAGTTTGTAAAGGCTTTAGGGGTTTACCATTTACAGTTTACTATAAAAATGCAGATATTGTTCATGCCACTTCAAGCATTCAGACAAAACAGCAGTTGAAAGGCAATATTGAAAAACATTTAGGATGACATAGGTATTGTGAAAGAGGAAGGCAGTAATAAATGTATGATGTTATTGTAGTAGAGGACCGACAAACTTTACTGCTGTATTGTATTGCACAAGGGTAAATTTGATATAAAATAAGTGATTATTTTAGTATCTCTGAGTAAAATATTACAGGAAATGTATTATACTACTCCTCTCCTAAAATACCAAATTTAAACTTGCCTTTTTCTCGTTCTACTGCGTTGACAGAACCCACCAATACACACAGTATTGGTGAAACCTGTCGCCTTGTATAACAAAAAAAATTCTGCGTTTAAACTCGACATTTTAAGAGAAGAGTAGTATAATTTAATAAGATTTTGAAAGGAAATGATTAATTTGAAAAAAATTGTGGTTATTGGTGGTGGAGTTGCTACGAAGGGCTTTCTTTCGACGGCATTGGATTTTTATGAAGATATTGAAATAACAGTTGTCAGAAGATACGAGAGAGCACCTGTGCCGTGTGGCATTCCTTATGTTATTGGGACTTTAAATTCAGCAGATGAAAATATATCTTCTGATAAAAATTTTATTGAAAAAAGTGTAAAGTTTATTATTGATGAAGTTGTAGATATTGACTTGAAGGATAAAAAGCTTTCCCTCAAAAAAGAAAAAGATTTAGCATTTGACAAGCTGGTTATTGCTACTGGTGCGAAGCCTGTTTGCCTCTCTATCAAAGGCGCTAATTTGGAGAACATTATGCCCATATATAAGGATGTAGACTATGTGAAGACGATTAGAGAGAAGGTTGAGAATGCTAAGGATATAGTAATCATCGGAGGAGGATTTATAGGAGTTGAACTTGCTGATGAGATTTCTAAACTTGAAGGTAAAAATGTCAGTGTTATAGAACTGGCGAGAAACTGTCTTTTTCAGGTTTTTGACGAGGAGTTTTGTGAAAATATTGAAAGTCTCCTTATAAAAAACGGAATAAAAGTTTATAATAAGATGGGAGTACAGGAATTTCGAGGAGAAAATGCAGTAAAAGAAGTAGTTTTGAGTAACGGAAAAATTATTAAAGCTGATTTGGTATTTTTAAATATCGGGGCAAATCCGGATATCGAGTTGGCAGAAAGAGCTAAGCTGGATATTACATCCATGGGGAATATTGCTGTTGACAGATTTATGCGTACATCCCATCCTGATGTATTAGCTATCGGGGATTGTGCAAGCAAGCTGGATTTTTTCTCGGGCAAAGAATCCAAAATAATGCTTGCTTCTGTGGCTGCAAGAGAAGGAAGGATAGCAGCAGACAATTTGTTTAATTGTAATTTACAGTTGGAGCCCTTTGGGGTTGTAAGCATCTTTTCAACCTGTATAGATGGTGTTTATTTTGGGTCAGCGGGTTTATCTGAGGAAGGAGCTAAAAGATGCGGATACCGATGTAGTGTAGTAAATGTTGAAACTTTCGACAGACATCCAAAAACACTTCCAGATACAAATCAGCTGAAGGCTATTTTTATTTTTGCCCAAGAGAATGGGTTGCTTTTAGGTGCACAACTGATGGGAGGGATACAGGTTGCAGAAATAGCTAATATTATTGGGTTTGCTATTCAAGAAAGAAATACGGCGATTCAATTATTCGGTAAAGTTTATGGGACACATCCTCTTGCAACTTCTTCCCCTAATCATTATATTATCCATGCTGCTGCACAAAAAATGGTAAAGAATTTGAGAAAATTGCAATAATAGAAATAATTTAGAGAAAAATATTAAAGGTCTTATAATAAAATTTGTTTGAAATATTGGCTGAAGTTAAGGTTAATCCTGGTATTTGTGGTTTGCAATCTACAATAACGATAAGTACAGAGGATATGCAGATGGCGAATGTTGAGGTATCAACAGAATGTCCAAGTATTAAACAGATGGAAAATGAATTGAAAAATATTGATTGTTTAAAAGAGTGTTTTTCAAAATTTGATACTTCTAAAGTGTATAAAGTGGCAAGTAAATATTGCAAACATCTTGCCTGCCCTGTACCTGCGGCAATTATCAAGGGTTTAGAGGTTGCTTGTGGGTTTGCATTATCGGAGGATGTAGAGATTAAAATTAAGAAGTAAATGAGAAAACTGTTATTTTCAAAGGATTTGAAATGTTGTAAATATATATCTTAACAGGCTATATTGTAAATGATTAAATGTCAAGTCAAAAGAGATACTTTGCGGGAAAAATGAATTAAGGTGACTAACTATTAAAAGTCAAGCATTTTTTAAAAATTTTTAAGCAGATAAA